>NZ_BMQM01000007.1 GCF_014648115.1 Deinococcus seoulensis | reverse complement strand
AAGCGGATTTTAGCCGTCTGGGACAGCACTCGCCAGCATGCTGCTTAAAACTGAAAGATGTCAGCTGACCAACCACTGCAGTGCGGACCGCCACTCGTCCGTGGATGTAGTAAGCCGAAAGTGACGGCGGTCCAGCACCCACCATAGGTAACCGCCCTCCGTTTCATTTGGGCGTTCATAGGGCAGCAAGGAGGGAAGCCCGTGAATCAACCGCTTAATGTCCATCAGGACGTACATCATGGGGTATACGCTCATTGATTACCTTTTCCCGTCCTCCAGACACTTGGTGGAATACCCCTTCATCGCTAGGTCTATTTGAAGCCTACACACCATGATTCACAATGACATCTGAGTTCAGCCGCACAGACCCTAGCTCGCCTCGCCCGTCAGCGTGAGGATCAGCCTGCGGGGGCCGCCGTAGTCGCGGTGTTCGCAGAGGTACACGCCCTGCCATGTGCCCAGCGCCAGCCGACCGTCCCGCACCGGCAGCGTCAGGCTGGGGCCCAGCAGGCTGGCCTTGATGTGCGCCGCCATGTCGTCCGGTCCCTCCAGGGTGTGCGTGAACGGCTCCCAGCCGTCCGGGACGGCGTGATTGAAGTACGTCTCGAAGTCGCGGCGGACGTCCGGGCTGGCGTTCTCGTTCAGGGTCAGGCTGGCACTCGTGTGCTGAATGAACACGTGCAGCAGCCCCGCGCGGGTGCGGGCCAGTTCCGGAACAGCCCCCGCGACCTCCCGAGTGATCAGGTGAAAACCGCGCCGCCGCTCGGGCAGGGTCAGAAGATGCTGCGCCCACATACGGCCCAGGGTACCGCCGCAACGCCTCATACGGATTCCGTTTGTTTCGTTAACAACCCGGGACGGCACCGGGTTGCCAACTCCACGTCCGGAACCCGTTTCTCTCCTACTCGCATCCGCTCGGATTGAACGGCTTTGCAAGCCATTCAATCGGAGTCCGTCTCATGCACGCCCGTTACCCTGAACGCCTGATGCGCCCCGCCCCCGCCCGCCCCCTGACGCGCCTTCTCACGCCCCTGGTGTTCACTGGATTCATGACCGCCCAGGCCGCCCCCAGCACTGTCAGCAGCGCCCCCACCAGCACCCTGACCGTGCCGGTCACCGTGCCCCTGGCGGGCGTGCAGGTGGCCGCGAACGCCCGCGTCCCACTGGAATTCGCGCGCGTGAACGAGGAACGCGCCTTCCTGGGCGGCCTGCTGCGCGTCAACCTGACCGGCACCGTCACCCGCGCCGGGCACGTGCAGGTACGCGCCCTGCCGGACAGCTCCGGGCTGCAGATCAGCGTGCCCATCCGCGCGGCCTTCCGCGCCGAACCGGGCGGCATCGGCTCGTTCCTCGCGCGGGACTTCGGCGGCGAGGCGACCGTCACCCTGACCGTCACGCCCACCATCACCCCTGACTGGGAAGCCGACGTGACCATTCGCGGCGAAGCCACCTGGACCGACCCCCTCAGCGTCGAACTGACCCAGGGCGTGCGCGTCAGCGTGCAGTCCCTCGTCGACACGCAGGTACAGGCCCAGCTGGACACCCTGGCCGCGCAGGTCCGCACCACCGTCCGCGAACAGGCCCGCCTGCGCCAGCGCGCCAGCACCCTCTGGACCCGCGCGCAGCAGCCCTGGACGCTCCCCACCCCCGACCCCGCCTACGCCCGCGCCACCCCCCTCACCCTCAGCGTCACCCCCTTCCAGTTCACGCCCGACGCCCTGAACATCACCCTCGGCGCCCAACTCCGCCTGGACGCCGGACTCGGCCAGGCCCCCACACACCCCACGCAGCCCCTCCCCCCCCTGCGCCGCACCCCCACCCTCACCCCCGACCTGCACCTGCGCGTCCCCGCCCGCCTCCCCTACCCCGAACTGTCCGCCGCCGCCACCCGCGAAGCCGCCCGCCGCACCCTCACCCTCCCCGTCCCCACCCACCCCACCCTCAGGGTCACCCGCATCACCCTCCAGCCCACCGGCACCGACCTGACCGCCACCATCAACCTCCAGATCACCGGCCCCCTCGGCCTGAAACTCAACGCCACCACCGACGTCCGCGGCACCCCCACCCTCGACCCCGCCACCCAGACCCTCACCCTCGAGAGCCCCACCGTCACCACCCGCCGAACCGGCCTCACCGGCCGCGCCCTCGCCTGGCTGGCCGACACCCGCGCCCAGACCTACATCAAACAGGCCGCCCGCATCGACCTCACCCCCCACCTGAACGCCGCCCAGAGCACCCTGCAACGCCGCCTGCCCTTCACGCCCGCCCCCGGCATCACCCTCGCCGGACAGGTCCGCACCCTGCGCCTGACCAGCCTGAACGTCACGCCCGACGCGCTGATCGTCACCGCCGAGGCGACCGGGACTCTCGGGGCGCACGTTCAGGTGGAATAGGTGGGCGGCTGACGGCGGGGTTTCCGGGTGCTTCCCCACCCCCCAGCCCCCTACCCCAGGGGGGCAGGGGAGCAAGCGTTGCACTGGGCAAGAGGTTTTACTGGCGCGGCGGGGTTGCTGTGGGCGGTGACGTGTCCGGCTTCGACGCCATCCTGCCGCCCCCCCGCAAGGCCCGCGCGCTGCGCGCACGACGGCCGGTGGTGATCTGCGGCGGCTGGCAGGGCAACCTGATGACAGCCGCTGATCGACTCTGAAAACCACGCTCTGGCAACAGCCCAAAAAGTAGAACCTTCCAGCACGCACCAAGTTGGCTGGCCCGCCCGGCGTCGTGGCAACGCGGCCCGTCGTGCGCGCAGCGCGCGGGGCGAACGCGGCGGGGGCGGAGGATGGCGTGTGAGCCGTGGCCGTCCCCGCCCGGCACCCACCACCCAGGCCAGAGCAATACCTGCCCAGTGCCAACGTAAGCCCCCCCTGCCCCTCTGGGGTAGGGGGCTGGGGGGTGGGGAGGCCCGCCGCCAGGCGCCCACCTTCCATCGGGGAAGCCCGCCGCGCAGCCGAAACCCCCGCCTGTTAGCCTGAGCGCATGACTGATCACCCGAACTGGACGTCGTTGATTGAGGATGAGGTTCAGCCGTGGGAGACGCTGGAGTCCCGGCAGCTGGTGTCGGGGTTCCGCACGGTGTTCGAGGATCGGGTGCGGCTCCCGAATGGCGCGGAGACGACCTATCAGTACCGGCCGCGTGGGCCGCGTGCGGTGTTCGTCCTGCCCGTGACGGCTCAGGGTGAGGCGGTGTTGATCCGTCAGTACCGCTACCCGCTGCGAGCGACCGTCACTGAGGTCGTCGCGGGCGGCGTGGAGCGCGGCGAGGATCTGCTGGGGGCGGCGCGGCGGGAGTTGCAGGAGGAGGTTGGGGGTGTGGCGGCGGAGTGGGTGGCGTTGCCTGCCTTCTATCCGCAGCCGAGTATCAGTGGCGTGATTTTCTATCCGTTCCTGGCGTTGGGTGTGTCGTTGGGCGACATGCATCTTGAGGACACGGAGACGATTGAGCGGGTGGTGGTGCCTCTGGCGGAGGCGTACCGTCGGCTGGATGCCGGGGAGATCCTGGATGGGTCGAGCAGTCTGGCGATGTGGCATGCGCGGGCGGTGCTGGCGGCGCGGGGGTTGCTCTGATACGGATTCCGTTTGTTTCGTTGACAACCCGGTGCTGTACCGGGTTGCCAACTCCACGTCCGGAACCCGTTTTTCTCCTGCTCTGCGAGGCAGCTCTACGAGTCGCATCCGCTCGGATTGAACGGTCTTTGCAGCCCATTCAATCGGAGTCCGTATGACCGTGGTGGGTTCGGATCTTCCGGCGCCGTTCGTGACGTTGGCGGGGCCGCACCGGTCTGATGCGGTGATCGAGAACAGTGAGTTCCTGGCGTTCGCGGATCGGGCGGATTCGCCGGAAGCGGCGCTGGCTCAGTTGGGGGCGTTGCGGGAGCGGTATCCGGATGCGACGCATCACTGCTGGGCGTACCGGATTGGGGGCGCGTACCGCTTTGGTGATGATGGCGAGCCGGGTGGGACGGCGGGCGCGCCGATCCTGCGGGCCATCGAGGGGCAGGGCGTGGATCACGTGATGGTGGTCGTGGTGCGGTTTTACGGTGGGGTGAAACTGGGGACGGGTGGGCTGGTCCGGGCGTATGGGGGCGGGGCGGCGGAGTGCCTGCGGACGGCTTCGCGGGTGACGGTGCGGGCGCGGCGGGCGCTGGCGGTGTCGGTGCCGTTCGAGTTTCTGGGTGGGTTGTATCACCTGCTGGGGTCGCTGGATGTGATGCGCGGCGAGGAGGCTTATTCGGGGGTTGGGGTGTCGCTGAGGGTGGAGGTGTTTCCGGAGGACGTGGCGGGGTTCGTGGTGGCGTTGCGGGATGCGTCGCGGGGGGCGGCGGAGGTCGTGGAGTTGCCGTGGGAGGCTGCGCCGGGTGGGGGGGCGGCGGGGTAGGCGGGAACTGACCGGCGGGGCGGCGGTGGGGTGCGGGGAACGCGCTAGCATGGGCGCTTGATGAGTCGGGGGGCGGGGACGTTGATCACGCTGGGGGGCCTGCATCTGGGGTCGTTCCGGAAGGTGAAGTCGCTGTTGCTGCTGGTGTTCGTGGGTCTGGAGGGGCCGACGCCGCGCCGTCAACTGGCGGGACTGTTGTGGCCGCGCGCGGCGAAGCCGGAGGTGAGCCTGCGGGTGGCGTTGCATGCGTTGCGCGAGCATGACGGGGGCGCGCTGGGCGGTGAGGAGCGGCTGGTGGCGGGCGTGGCGTGTGATGCGGTGGCGCTGCTGTCGCTGCGGGGTGAGGCGGCGTGGGAGGCGTACGCGGGGCCGTTCCTGCATGGCGTGAACCTGCCGGACGTGTCCGGGGAGTTCGAGGAGTGGGTGCTGGGGCAGCGGGAGCGGCTGGCCGGTCAGGGGGTCCAGGTGGTAGGCGTGCACGTCCTCGATCACGGCCACGCGGTCCTGGCTGGGCAGGGTGCTCAGGGTCACGCGGCACACCCGGTCCTCGCCGCTGGCGGCCTGAAGGCGGGTCAGGTGCACGCCGTCCGTCCAGTGGGGCAGCGGGACGCTCAGGGTGCCGGGCGCGAAGGCCCGCGTGAACGCCGGGTTCTGGCGGGCGTGCCCGCCGTGCGAGGCGGCCCACTGCACGGCCGGGACGGGAAGATGCTGGAACAGGTCGTTGTCGAGGTTCATCAGGGTCAACTCCGGCAGGGGGCGGGGGGGGGGAACGGGGCGGCGGCTGATGGCCACAGCCTGCCGGACGGGGCGTTAACGGGGCGTTATGTGGGGGCGGCCGTCAGGGCGCGGGGGGCGGCCCATGCGGCAGACTGGGCGCATGAGTTCGTTACCGTTCCGCATAGGTTTTGGAGAGGACGCGCACCGGCTGGAGGCCGGGCTGCCGCTGGTGCTGGGGGGCGTGCCCATCCCGCACGCGGAACTGGGGGCCGTGGCGCACAGCGACGGTGACGCCGTGCTGCACGCCGTGGCCGACGCGCTGCTGTCGGGGCTGGCGCTGGGGGACATCGGGCAGTACTTCCCGGACACGGCCGCCGAGTGGGCCGGGATGGATTCCCGCGTGATCGTGGCCCGCGCGCTGGAACTGGTGGCGGCGCGCGGGTACGTGCCGGGGAACGTGGCGGTCGTGGTGACCCTGGACCGCCCGAAGCTGGGGCCGCTGCGCGCCGACATCGCCCGGTCGGTCGCGGGACTGCTGAACCTGCCGGAATCCGAGGTGGGTGTCAGTTTCAAGACCTCCGAGGGACTGGCGACCGCGCACGTGCAGACGCGCGTGACGGCGCTGCTGGTCCGCACGCCCGGCAGCGGTGAAGGATGACGGCAGGCGTGACCCCGCCGGCCTCTCCCCTGCTGCGCGTGGTGCTGTTCGAACCCGAGAAGGCCGGGAACGTCGGGAACGTCGCGCGGACCTGCTCGGTGCTGGGCGCGGACCTTCACCTGATCCGCCCGTTCGGCTTCCACCTGCACGACCGCGAGTTCCGCCGCGCCGTGATGGACTACCTGGAGGGCGTGACCCTGCACGAGCACGCCAGCTGGACGGACTTTCAGGGCACGCTGGGCGCGGGCGCGCGGGTGTGGGCGTTCAGCACGCACGCGACCGGGCTGCACACCCGCGCGGGCTTCGCGCGCGGGGATTACCTGCTGTTCGGGCCGGAATCGCGCGGGCTGCCCGCGTGGCTGCGCGACGCGCTGCCGAAGCTGAAGTTGCCGCAGCCGGGCGGGGGCCGCAGCCTGAACCTGAGCGTCGCGGCGGGTGTGGCGGCGTTCGAGGCGGGGCGGCAGATCGAGGGCTGGTAGGTCCGGAGGAGTCGCAACCGGCAGGGACCGCGCCCCCCCGGACCCACCCGCCGCCTGAACGCAGTTCAGACAGGGGAACGGGGTGCGCGGCGGCGCCCGACCCGCCTACACTGAACGGACCATGCCCCGCCCCGCCGCTCCGCCGCAGCAGATTCACCGGCTGCGGGAACAGCAGTACGCCGCGCACCTGTCGCTGGCGCTGCTGTCGGCGGGCGTGCACGCGGTCCTGCTGTGGCTGTCGCTGGCCGGGGAGCGGCAGAACGTGGCGTCACTGGCGGGCGCCGTGATTCTCAGCGTGTTCATGGCGGCCACGGTCCTGTCGCGCCGGGTGCCGCTGCGTGTCCTGACGGGCGGCGTGGCGTACCTGCTGCCGCTGTGGCTGACCGTGCAGGTGGTCCTGGTCGGCATGCAGGGGCAGGGCATCGCGCCCGAGTTCTTCCTGTCGCTGGCCGTGGTGGGGCTGCTGGCGCTGGCGTGGCTGCCGCTGAATCAGGCGGCGGCGCTGCTGCTGCCCCTGACCGGGTTCATGTTCGCGGCCGTGCTGCTGTTCAACCCGCAGGACCTGCCCCTGATGATCTACACGGCGTTCCTGCTGGCCCTGATGGGCCTGCTGGCGCTGCACGGGCAGCTGGTCAGCACGGAACGCGCCCGGAACCTGAGCGTGCAGCACGCCGCGCAACTCGACCCGCTGACCGGCGTCCTGAACCGGCAGGCGGGGTGGGACACGCTGGAGGTCGCCACGCGCTCCCCGCTGAACGCCGCGCGGGTCGCGGTGATCCTGGTGGACGTCGATAACTTCGGGCGGATCAACGACCTGCTGCGCCGCCACGCCGCCGATCAGGTGCTGCGCGAGGTCGCCACGCTGCTGGTCAGCATGACCGACCGGAACGTCAGCGTGATCCGCTGGAACGGCGATCAGTTCCTGCTGATCCTGCCGGACGTCAGTGTGGCCGCCGCGCACGACGTGGCCGACCGGATCGTGCGGACCTCACGCAACCTGAACCTGCCGGACCTGAACGGCGTGCCGGTCAGCGTGGGCCTGGCCTTCGCCGCCGAGACCGAGGACCTCGACGCCCTCGTGGACCTCGCCGTGCAGCGTCTGCACCGCGCGCAGAAGGCCGGCGGGAACCGCTGGGCCTGAACACCCACCCCCTCTGCACAGGAACAGTCCAGTCCGCCCAGCCGGACGCCCCGAATGGCACGCCCGGTAGAGTGGCGGGCATGACTTCCCACAATCAGTCCAGTGCCAGTGACGCTCCAGCCAGCGAGTTCAGCGCGAATCTCGCGCGGTACGCCGAACTGCTCGTCCGTACGGGCGTGAACCTCCCGGCGGGCGGGAAGGTCCGCATCGCCGCGCCTGTCGAGGCGGCGCAGCTCGTGCGCCTGACCGCCCGCGCCGCCTACCGCGCCGGGGCCAGCGACGTGCGCGTGCAGTACCTCGACCCGCACCTGGACCTCGCGCTGTTCGAGGACGGCACGGACGACGCCGTGAACTTCATGCCCGCGTGGCAGGCGCAGGAGCGTGAGGCGATGATCGAGGACGGGTACGCGTCCATCGGGATTGTCGGGGAGGACCCGTCGCTGCTCTCGGGCGTGAACCCTGCGCGGGTCGCGGCGCGCAGCCGACTGACGGCGCAGGTCATGCGGCAGGTCAGCGAGGCGACCGGCAGTTTCCGCGTGAACTGGACGGTCGCGGCCATGGCCACGCCCGCCTGGGCCGCGCGGGTGTACCCGGACCTGCCCGAGCAGCAGGCCGTGGCGCGCCTGTGGGCCGACATCTTCGCCGTGACGCGCGCCGACCAGCCGGACCCGGTGGCCGCCTGGGACGCGCACCTGACCCGCCTGGAACGCCTGACCACCTACCTGACGGACCGGCAGTACGCCGCCGTGCACCTGCGTAGCGACCTGGGCACGGACCTGACCGTGGGCCTCGCCGAGAACCACGTGTGGCAGGGCGGCGCGGAAACCGCCCGCAACGGCGTGCGCGGCGTCCCGAACCTGCCCACCGACGAGGTCTTCACCGCCCCGCACCGGGACCGCGTGAACGGCTGGGCGGTCGCCAGTAAACCCCTGAGTGCGCGCGGGCAGCTGATCGAGGGCATCCGCGTGCGCTTCGAGAACGGCCGCGCCGCCGAGGTCAGCGCCACGCGCGGCGAGGACACCCTGCGCCAGCTGATCGGCACCGACGAGGGCGCCGCGCACCTGGGCGAGGTGGCCCTGGTGCCCGCCAGCGCGCCTGTCGCGCAGACCGGCACGCTGTTCCTGAACACCCTGTTCGACGAGAACGCCGCCTCGCACATCGCGCTGGGCCGCTGCTACCCCACCAACGTGCAGGGCGGCACCGACGAGGCCACCCTGACGGCCGCCGGCGGGAACGACAGCCTCATTCACGTGGACTGGATGATCGGCACGCCCGCCACCGACGTGGACGGCATCACGAAGGAAGGCACCCGCGAACCCCTGATGCGCGCCGGGGAATGGGTTGTTCAGGGGTGACAGTTGACAGTTGACAGTTGATGGTTGATGGATGACGGAAAGCATCTGCCATCAACCATCACCCTCTCTCCATCGACCATGAAAGGCCCCCCGGGCCGGAGGTGCACCGAGGGGCTGTGGTCCTGACGCTTCAGGCAGAAGCGGAATTCAGGTGAAGGTGGGGATTACAGCGCGAGAATCTTGCTGAAGTCGCCGCTGAGGCCGTCGGGGTAGAAGCCACCCTTGACGGCACCCTCGGCCAGGAACACGATGTTCCCGACCTGACGGGGCGTGCGGCTGTACGCGATGCCGTTCGAGTCGGCCAGCACGATGTTCGCCATGCCGCCCTCCACGATGCCCTGATCGGTGTCGATCGCGCCGTCCACGCTGTCGCGCAGGTTGCTGATGGCCTGCACCACGTCACTGACCTTCAGGGCCGGGGTGACCTGCGTGTCACGCAGTTGGTACAGCAGCGTGCGGATCATGCCCGCGTGGTAGGCCTCGACGGCCAGGATGCCCGCCGCGTTCTCCAGGTTCCCGCCGGCGCTCGTGTCGGTCAGCAGGCGCGCCGCGCCCTTGTACGCGCTGACGCCCACGTCCTCGAAGATGAACGCGCCGTGCAGGAAGAACAGGTCGTTCGCGAACGGGTTGAAGCCCGTGATCGCCCCGCCCGACGCGGCACTCCCGGCCGCCAGGAAGGCCGGACCCAGGTCCAGGGTCGGCTGCGCCACGGCGCCGAAGCCCAGCACCTTCCGGATGATGCGCACGTGGTTCAGTTCGTCGGTCGCCACTTCGTTCGCGTAGGCGCGCACGTCGGCCGACTCGAACTTCACGCCGTCGCCCTTCTTGCCAGTGAATCCGGCGGGCAGGATGACCTTGCTGCTGTCGCCGCCCACGCTGTCCAGTTCTTCCAGGCGACCGACGGCCGCGAGGTAGAACGCCGCTTCGAGGTACTCGAGGTTCAGCGCGAAGTTGAAGATCGTGGCGTCCAGGTTGGGTTTGGCCTGACCCATGCCCATGGCGGGCGCGCAGCTGGCCAGGGCGGTCGTGACGCCGACAGCGCCGGCAGCTCCGAGGAATTTACGACGGTTCAGGGGGTTGCTCATGGTGGACCTCCAGGTGAAAGAAAGCGGGGTGGGGCAGGCGGGGAAGGCACACAGGGCAGGCGCGGGGAAAGTCCCCCCTCACCAACAGTCACCTTCTGCGCTTCTGACCAGCCATATGCCGCCCACCCCGGATCGGATCACCCACCCACGCAACCGTGAAGATCACATGAACACAGAGGGAGCGGGCGACCCGCAGGCCACCCGCTCCCTCACGTTGACTTCGTGCTTACTTGACCAGACCCAGTTTGCGAACTTCGTCGCGCTCCTCGGTCAGTTCCTGCGCGGTGGCGTCCATCTTGCCGCGGCTGAAGTCACTGACGGGCAGGCCCTGCACGATCTCGTACTTGCCGCCGCTGCACTTCACGGGGAAGCCGTAGATCAGGCCCTCGGGAATGCCGTAGCTGCCGTCGCTGGGAATGCCCATGCTGACCCACTCGCCTTCAGCGGTGCCCAGCGCCCAGTCGCGCATGTGGTCGATCGCGGCGCTCGCGGCCGAGGCGGCGCTGCTCAGGCCGCGAGCCTCGATGATCGCCGCGCCACGCTTCGCCACGGTCGAGATGTACGAGTTCTCGTACCAGTCGCGGTCCACCTGATCCAGCGCAGGCTGACCGTCCACCGTCGCCTGCGACAGGTCGGGGTACTGGGTTGACGAGTGGTTGCCCCAGATGGTCAGGTTCTTGATGCTGCTCACGGGCTTCCCGGTCTTCTCGGCCAGCTGGCTGATCGCGCGGTTATGGTCCAGACGCACCATCGCCGTGAACTGACCAGGGTTCAGGTCCGGCGCGTTCTGCTGCGCGATCAGCGCGTTCGTGTTCGCGGGGTTCCCCACCACGAGCACCTTCACGTCACGGCTCGCCACGGCGTTCAGCGCCTCACCCTGCGGCTTGAAGATCCCGCCGTTCGCGCCCAGCAGGTCCCCGCGCTCCATCCCGGCCTTACGCGGCATGGCGCCCACCAGCAGCGCGTAATCCACGTCCTTGAACGCCACCATCGGGTCGTCGCTCGTCACGATGTCCGCCAGCAGCGGGAACGCGCAGTCACGCAGCTCCATGACCACACCGTTCAGCGCCTTCAGCGCGGGCGTGATCTCCAGCAGTTGCAGAATCACCGGCTGGTCCTTGCCGAGCATGTCGCCCGACGCGATGCGGAAGAGAAGGCTGTAGCCGATCTGGCCAGCGGCGCCGGTAACGGCAACGCGGACGGGTTGTTTGGTCGTCATGGGTATCCCTCCTGAGGATGGTTTTACGGCTCACGATAACGCGCGGCGGGACGGTTGGGGCGAAAGTTCCCCAGGCGGGAACAGGGCTGGGTGCCTTGCGGCGAGCTGCCCCACGCCTCACACGCCATCCTTCACTCCCGCGCCGTGCGCCCCGCGCGCTACGCGCACGACGGGCTCGGTTGCCACGACGCTCGCCTTCAGGGCTCCCCTTGAGGGGAGCTGTCAGCGAAGCTGACTGAGGGGTCCTGCGAAGCAGCCGTGTTGCCCTTCCCGCTGCGGAGCAGCCTCCCTTCCAGCGAGCCGCGCCCCGCGTCCCTGTCAGAGTGGCGCGTCGTCTGCGAAGTTCGGTGCGCGTTTCTCGCGGAGGCTGCTGAGTCCTTCGCGGACGTCGGGGCCGGTGAAGCCGAGAAATTCGAGCGCCAGGGAGGCGTCGAAGGTGGGTCCGGCCTGCCGCAGCCAGTTGTTGAGGGCGTATTTGGTCCAGCGGATGGCGGTGGGGCTGCCCTGGGCGAGTTGCGTGGCGACTGTCCAGGCGCGGTCCATGAGTTCGTCGTCAGGGACGGTGAGGCTGACGAGGCCGATGCGTTCGGCTTCGATGCCGCTGACGGGTTCGCCGGTCATGAGGTGGTATTTGGCCTTGTTCAGGCCGCACAGCAGGGGCCAGATGATGGCGGCGTGGTCTCCGGCGGCCACGCCGAGGCGGACGTGGCCGTCGAGGAGGCGGGCGGTGTGCGCGGTGATGCTCACGTCGGCGAGCAGGGCGACGGCGAGTCCGGCGCCGACGCAGGGGCCGTGGATGGCGCTGACGATGGGTTTGCTGCAGTTGATGACGTTGTACACGAGGTCGCGGGCTTCTTTCCAGACGCGGGTGAGGGCGGTGAAGTCGCGGCTCATCTCCTCGATCAGGGTGAAGTCGCCGCCGGAGGAGAAACCGCGTCCGTCGCCGCGCACGAGAACGCAGCGGATGCCCGGGGTGTCGTCGATGTCGCGCCAGACGCGCGTGAGGGCGCGGTGGGCGTCGGCGTTCACGCTGTTCAGGGTTTTCTCGCTTTGGATGACGACTTCCAGGATGCCGCTGTCGTGCAGCTGCAGGTGCAGGCCGGGGTACGCGCCGGGCGCGGTGAGCTGGGTTGTGTTCATGGGGGCAGGGTAGCGGTCGGGGCGCGGGGGTGTGTGGGCGGGTGTCCGGGTGGGCCGGATGCCGGGATGGGTTCATGCGGTGGGGGTGCCTTTCCCCCGGTGCGGGCATGTTGGGCAGCGCGAGCGGCAGGCGCGGCTTACGGTGGGGGTATGACGATGCGTGGGTGGGGAGCGGGTGCGGCGGTGATGGTGGCGGCAGTGGCGTTGGTGGCGTGCGGGCCGGTGCCGTCTGTGCCGTCGGACGGAAACGGTGGGAATGCCGGTGTTGAGCTGGTGACGGTCACAGTCACGGACACGGCGTATGGGGTGACGTTCGAGTACAAGACGCCGAAGTCCTTCGCGGTGAGCCGGTCTGCGCTGACGGACTTCCCGCAGTCTCAGGCAGAGCGGGAGATGCTGGAGGCCATCAATGCGGAGCGGGCGCGGGGTGGGGTGTGTCCGACCGGGGTGTTCCCGGCGGCGGCGCCACTGAAGTTCGAGGGGCACCTGCACAAGGCGGCGACGCTGTACGGGCGTGAACTGGCGGCGTCCGGGCGGCTGGAGTTACCGCACCGCAGCCGGGTGGATAACCGGGTGCCGTCGCAGCGGATGGTGGACGCCGGGTACCGTCCGGTGCCACCGAACGGTATCGAGTGGGTGTTCGGGGAGAGTCTGGCGGCCGGGATGGACCTGACCAGTCCGGCCGAGGTGATCGCGGCGTGGAAGGGCAGCCCGCCACACTGCGCGGCGCTGTTCGAGAAGGTGCTGGACGGCACGGCGGCGCAGGTGACCGGCGCGGCCGGAACGTACTGGGTGCTGAACATCGCTGGCTGGTGACAGGCCCGGCCTGCGTGCCCGGCCGTTCCGGGTGCGCGGGTCAGGGCAGGCCGTGTCAGGGCAGGCCGGTCAGGCCGTGTTCGTTGACCAGGGCGGTCGTTTCGCCCAGCTGGGCGGCGCGGGTGGGGTCGTTGCGTCCGGGCGGGCCGGGCAGCAGCAGGGTGGGGCGGGCGTTCAGGCCGACGCTTCCGGCGCTGTCGAGGCGTTCCAGGACGGCGTCGAAGCTCCAGTCGGTGGCCCACAGGCGCTTGACGGCGTGCAGGGCGGCGGTGCCGCTGGCGTGCGTGCCGGGCGGCTGGTGCGGGGCGCTCTCGGCGTGCAGGGTGCCGGGGCGGCGGGCGTGCAGGGGGGCGTGGTCCAGGGCGGCGGCGCGCAGGGCGCGGTGGAATTGCTGCGCGGCGTCGTCCAGCAGGTAACTGGTGCGGATCAGCGCCTGGGCCTGCGCGGTCAGGGGTTCCAGGGCGTCCTCGTCGATGCGGGCGGGGCGGATGGAACTGAACAGTCGGCTCAGGCGTTCGGGGAGGTTGTTCAGGCGGTAGAACGATTCCTCGAACGTGGCGGGGATCAGCAGTCCGCTGACGCCGTGCCGCGCGAGGCGGGCGGGTTCGTCTCCGTGCAGGGTGGGGTTCCGGGCGGCCTCCGCGAAGCTCAGCATGCGTTCAGGGTAGCGCGGGTCGGGGGCGGGGTTGATTCGGGGGAGCGGCGTCCGTGCAGGGTGGCGGGGTCAGTTCAGGCTGTGGCCCAGGCGGGCGCGCATCCAGGATTTCACGCTGCTGGCGCCGGGCGTGTCGCGCACCACGATGCCCACGTACCCGGCGGGGATGGGGCACACGACCAGCACGCGGTCCTGGAATTCCAGTTGCACGGCCTTGACGGGCGCGGCGGCGTTCAGGTGGTGCGCCACGCTGTGCGCGGCGGTCGCCAGGAAGCGGATGTACGCGCCGACTTCCGGGTCGAGGGTGGTGGGGGTCAGGGGAACGCCGCTGCTGTCGTAGGCGCAGGCGGCGGTCACGCCGGGCAGGACGCTCAGTCCGGCCGTGAACATCAGGGCCTGCTGGGCCTGCTGGGCGCGCCGGGCGGCGATGGTGGCTGGGTCGGGTGTGGCCGGGTCGGGTTCGGGCGTGTCCGGTGCCTGCGGGGCCGGGGCCACTGCCGGGTTCGGTGCCGGATTGGCTGCGGGGTGGGTGTGCGGTTCGGGTTCGGTGCGTGGGGTGGGGTGGGGTGCGCCGGTCAGGTCCGGGACGTGGGTGACGTGCGCGGCGTCGGTCAGCCATTCCTGAAGGGCGGGGAACAGCACGCCGGGCCGCAGGGGTTTACGCAGGACGTCCAGCACGCCCAGTTCGCGGGCCTCGGCGCGCAGGTCGTCCTCGACGATGCCGGTCATGAACACGACGGGCAGGTGGGGGTGCGTGCGGCGCAGTGTGCGGGCCAGTTCCACGCCGTTCATGCCGGGCATGCGTACGTCCGTCAGGACCAGTGAGGTGTCGGGGGTGACGGCGGCCAGCGCGGCGGCGCCGCTGTCGGCAACCCGCACGGACAGGTGCGGTGAGAGCAGGAATTCCATGTTCTGCAGCACTCCGGGGCTGTCGTCCACGATCAGGATCGAGGGGCGCTGTGGAGTGTGTGCCGTCATGATGTTCAGCGTACTGGACGGCGCGTCACCTGCCCCTGACGGTTGCCGTGCCCGGCGTGAAATTTCGCACACGGGGCCGGGAGAGGCCGTTCGGGCATACTGCGGGCGTGACGACCTCTGCCGCCGATTGCCCGCCGGACGCGCGACCGGACGCCCTCCTGGCGCCGCTGCTGGCCCTCGATCCTCGCCTGGAGGGTGTGTGGGGCTGGGTGCAGGGGCAGATGCGTCCGGACGCCGCGCACGACAGCGCGCACCTGGCGCGCGTGGCCCGCTGGACGCTGCGCTGCGCGCCGGACGTTCCCCCGGCCCTGGCGGTCGCGGCGGCCCTGACGCACGACGTGGTGAACCTGCCCAAGAACCACCCGCAGCGGGCGCAGGCCAGCGAACTCAGCGCGCAGGCCGTGCAGGCGACACTGCCGGGCCTGGGCTTCGCGCCGGCCGACGCGCGCGAGGTCGCACTGGCCGTGCGGGACCACAGCTACTCGCGCGGCGCCGTCCCGCAGACGCCGCTGGGCGCGGCCTTACAGGACGCCGACCGTCTGGACGCCCTGGGCGCGCTGGGGGTGCTGCGCGTGGCGGGCGTGGGCGGGCAACTGGGCCGCGCGCTGCTGCACCCCACCGACCCCTGGGCGCAGGGCCGCGACCCGGACGACCTGGCGTTCACGGTGGATCACTTCTTCACCAAGCTGCTGCGGCTGGACGGCACCTTCCACACGGCCCCCGGTCAGGCCGAGGCGCGGCGCCGCACCCGCACCATGCGGGCCTTCCTGGCCGAACTGGCCAGCGAACTGGAGGTCGACCCGCCCGGCGAGTGACGGTCAGCTCTCCCCGGTCAGCTCTCTTCGAGGTGGGCGTGGTCGTTGTAGGTCACCAGCGTCCAGCGGTCCTGCGTGCGGGTCAGGGTGGTGAGGCTGGTGTGGGCCAGCTGGTAGTTGAAGGGCAGCACGTAGCCGGGCACGGGCCGGGCGGGCCAGTCGAACAGGGTGCACAGCAGGGCGCGGATGGCGGCGCCGTGCGTGAAGGCAATCACGCGGCCCGGCGAGAGTTCGTCGGCCCAGTCGCGCAGGCGCTCGCCGACCTGTTGCAGGCTCTCGCCGCCGCCGGGGGCGGGCAGGGTCCAGGGGTCGCGTTGCCAGTCGTGGTAGGCGGGGTCCGCCTGCACGTCGCTGGTGGTGACGCCCTCGAACTGCCCGAAGTTCAGTTCGCGCAGGCGGGCGTCGAGGGTCAGGGGCTGGCCGGGCAGGGTCAGTTCGGCGGTGCGGGCGGCGCGGCTCAGGTCGCTGCTGTACACGCGGCCCGGCGGGCGGCCCCGCAGGCGTGCGTGCAGGTGCGCGGCCTGCGTTTCACCCAGGGCGCCCAGCGGGGTGTCGGTCCAGCCCTGCCAGCGTCCGGCGCCGTTCCAGTCGGTGGCGCCGTGGCGGACCAGGGTCAGGTGCAGGGTGTGGGGGTCGGTCATGGGCGGGCCTCGGGGTCGGGCTGGGCGCTGCTGGTGTCCTGCCCGTCGGCCAGGCCGGGCACGGGGCGGGGGCGGTTGTGTTCGTCGAGGGCCACGAACACGAAGTACCCGGTGGTGGCGAGTTCCTGCTCGCCGGTGGGCATGTTCTCGCGGTACACGTCCACGCGGATGGTCATGCTGGTGCGGCCCACCCGCACGACCTGCGCGTCGAGGGCGACGGCGTCCCCGACGCGGATGGGCACGTGGAAGTCCACGCCGTCCATGCGGGCGGTCACGACGTTCCCCCCGGCGTGCCGGACGGCGGCGATGCTGGCGGCCTTGTCCATCAGGGACAGCACCCAGCCGCCGAAGGCGGTGCCGTGGTAGTTGGTGTCCTTGGGGAACACCAGTTCCAGCATGCGGGCGCGGCTGCGGGGGGCCGTGTTACGGGTGGGGGCGGGGTCGGTCACAGCTCATCAGTGTAGTGCCCATTCGTGTGGTGCCCATTCGTGTGGCCGCCCATTCGTGTGGCGCCCACTGGCGTGGTGCTCGTCGGCGTGGTGGGTGGTGTGCTCGGGCGGGCGCCTCTGACAGGTCGGGTGGGGGGTCACGTTTTCAGCTGAAACGTGTACAGACCGTGTCACGGGTGATTGACACGTCATTCCCTGCATGCAAGCATGGTTTGCACTCACAACTTGTACTTTGTTCAGCGTTTCAGGTGGGACAGCTGGTGTCCCTGCCGCGCTGGCAGCTGGAGGTTCCTATGAAGAAACGTCTCCTCTTCCCCACCCTGTTCGCGGCGATGGCCGGGTCTGCCCTGGCCGATCAGGTCGTGAACATCGGCTTCTCTGGCCCGCTGTCGGGCGGCGCGGCCTTCTACGGCAAGGATGTCCAGAGCGGCATCGACATGGCCATCGGTGAACTGAACAAGGCCGGCGTGACCGTCAAGGGCGAGAAGGTTACCTTCAAGCTCGTGGCGCTCGACGACCGCTACCTGCCCAACGAGACGGCCACCAATGTCAAACGCCTGACCAGTCAGGGCATCGACATCATCTTCGTGCCGCACTCCGGCGGGATCCTGACCGTGCAGCCCATGACCACCCGCGACCCGGAATTCCTGCTGGTGGCGTACTCCAGCGAACCGAAGATCCTCGAGGCGAACAACCCGATGACCTTCATGCTGCCCCCCCGCTACGACAACTACCTGCAACCGTTCGTGAGCACGCAGATGAAAGCCTTCGGCAAGAAACTGGCCCTGGTCGGCACGACCAGCGCGTACGGCAAGCAGTGGACCGAGGCGATCAGCGGCGAGTGGAAGAAACAGGGCGGCACGGTCGGCGGGAACAACGGCGTGGATTACAACACCACCGTGGATTACAGCAGCGCCGTCACCAAGGCCCTGGCCGAGAAACCCGACGTGATGTTCATCGGCGGGCCCAGCCAGCCGACCGCGCTGGTCGTGAAGGCCGCGCGTGAACAGGGCTTCAAGGGCGGGTTCATCGTGATGGACCAGGCGAAGTTCGAGCAGATGGACACCATCGTGCCGCGCGCGTACCTGGACGGCAGCGTGGGCGTGCTGCCCACCAAGGAATTCGCGGGCACGCAGGTGTTCGTCGCGCAGTACCAGCGCCTGTACAAGAAGATCCCCACCAGCGAGGCCGCGCTGAACTACATGGGCATGAACGTGCTGGCCAAGGCCATGGAACTGGCAGGCACCACCAGCGACGCGGGGGCCATCCGCGCCAAGCTGGACGCGGCCGCCAAGGCGCTTCCGCAGAGCAAGAGCGTGTACAAGCTGTTCGGCGTGACCGCCAACGGCCACGTGGACGCCGAGTTCATCGTGGCGAGCGTCAAGAACGGCAAGTACACCCGCCTGCGCCTGACCAAGACCTTCAAGTAAGCCGCTCGGGCCGCGCCCCACGCCAGGGGCAGGCGACAGCCGTTCCCGGACTCTTCTGGACTGCACGAGCGCGCCCCGCAACCTGCCGGGCGCGCCCGTTTCTTACCTGCCCGCTTCCGGTGTCCCGGCACTGCGAACCCGCAAGGCACTGCACCTGCATCGCACTGCGCCTGCATCTCACTGCGCCCGCAAGGCACTGCACACTCATTTCCCCTGAAGGAGTCCTGTTTTGACCACCGTGCTGCAACAACTCTTCAATGCCCTGGCGCTGGGCGGCGTGTACGCCCTGGTCGCGCTGGGGCTCACGCTGGTGTACGGCGTGATGCGCGTACCGAACTTCGCGCACGGCGGCCTGTACATGCTAGGCGCGTACCTGACCTACGCCTCGCTGGACCGGCTGGGCGTCGGGTACGTCCCGGCGCTGATCATCGCGGCCGTGGGCGTGGCGCTGCTGGCCGCGCTGCTCGAACGCCTGATCTTCTACCCGCTGCGTAACGCGCCGCACGTGCACCCCATGATCGCGGCGATCGGGGTGCTGTTCTTCCTGGAGGCGCTGATCTCGCATCCCAGCGTGTTCGGGCCGGACTTCAAGCAGATTGCCGAGCCGGTGCCGGGCATCCTGAACCTGGGCGGCGTGACCCTGACGTGGCAGCGGCTGCTGATCATCGCGGCCAGCCTGCTGGTCATGTGGGGCCTGAACTTCTTCCTGAAACGCACCCTGACCGGCGCGACCATCGAGGCCATGAGTCAGAACCGCGAGGGCGCGCGGCTGGTGGGCATCAACACCAACCGGGTGGGCATGCTGACCTTCGCGATCAGCGGGGCGCTGGCGGCGGTGGCGGCGGCGCTGGTCGCGCCGATCAACGCGGTCACGCCCAGCATGGGTGAGGTCATGAACCTCAAGGTGTTCGCGATCATCATTCTGGGCGGCATGGGCAGCGTGCCCGGCGCGATCGTGGGTGCGTTCCTGCTGGCGTTCACCGAGGTGTTCGGCGGCTTCTACATCAACCTGGACTTCGCGGACGTGATCGGCTTCGCCATGCTGGTGATCGTGCTGGCCATCCGCCCGCAGGGTCTGTTCCGGAGGGGCACGTGAACGCAACGGCAAGAGGCGGTCTGAGTCTGGGGCGGGTCATCTGGCCGGCGCTGTTCATCCTGGCGGCGCTGGTGCCGCTGCTTCGCCCCAGCGGGTACGCGCTGGACATCGGCGTGAACATCATGATCTGGGCCATGCTGGCGTACGGCCTGAACGTGATGCTGGGCTTCACGGGGCTGCTGCCGCTGGCGCACGCCGGGTTCTTCGGGATCGGGGCGTACACGGTCGGTATCCTGACCCTGAAGGCCGGGTGGAGTTTCTGGCTGGCGTGGCCGGCCGCGGTGGCGCTGTGCGCCCTGGTGGGGCTGTTGCTGGGCCTCGTGGCGTTCCGCACGAAAGGGGACGCCTTCTCGATCTTCACGCTGGGCGTGGGCGTGATCATCATGCTGGTCATCAACAAGTGGGACAGCCTGACCGGCGGGAACGACGGCCTGAACGGCGTGATGCCCCCGGCCGGGCTGGAGGCGTTCTCGAAGGCGCTGGGCCTGAAGCTCTCCAGCGGGTTCTACCTGCTGGCGCTGGTCAGTCTGGCCGTGACGGTGCTGGTGGTCGCGCGCGCCCGGAACAGCACCTTCGGCCTGTCGCTGATCGCCATCCGGGGCGGCGAGGACCTCGCGCGCAGCGCCGGGATCAACGTGTTCACGCACAAGCTGCGCGCCATGATGCTCTCGACCGCCATCGCGGGTTTCGCCGGAGGGCTGTACGCCGTGTTCGTGGGCTTCCTGGGTTCGGCCGTGACCGGCCCGACCACGACCTTCACGGTGCTGCTGTACCTGCTGGTGGGCGGCCTGGGCACCCTGGCCGGACCGCTGGTCGGCACGGCCATCATCTACGGCCTGACCCAGACCCTCAAGGGACTGGAGGACTACCAGTACATCGTGTTCGGGCCGCTGCTGGTGCTGCTGGTCATGTTCGCCCCGAACGGACTGGCGGGCCTGTGGGCGCGCCTGAGTGCCCGGCGGGCCGCGCCGCCCGCCGCCACGCCGACCCCCGATCAGACCAAGGAGGTCAACCGTGCTTGACGTTCAGGACCTCGGCATCCGTTTCGGCGGGCTGCACGCCGTGAAAGACGTGACGGCCAGCATTCCCGCCGGGCAGATCACGGCCATCATCGGGCCGAACGGTGCGGGCAAGAGCACCTTCTTCAACCTGATCAGCGGCTTCTACCAGCCGACCTCGGGCAGCATCCGCTTTGCCGGTGAGGACATCACGCGCCTGAAAACGCATGAGGTCGTGTCGCGCGGCATTGCCCGCACGTTCCAGACGACCACCATCTACCGGGAACTGTCCGTGCTGGAAAACGCCATGATCGGCCACCGGGTCCGCACGCGCGCCGGACTGCTGGACGCGCTGCTGCGCACCGGCCGGGAACGCCGCGACGAGCAGGGCAGCCGCGCCGGGGCCATGCAGGCCCTGACCCGCGTGGGCCTGCAAGGTCAGGCGCACCTGCCAGCCGGGGCGCTCACGCAGGAAGGGCAGAAACGGGTGGGGATCGCCATGGCGCTCGCCAGCGACCCGAAACTGCTGCTGCTGGACGAACCGGCCGCCGGCATGAACCCCGAGGAGACCGTGAACCTGATGAGCCTGATCCGCGAACTGGTCGCGGGCGGCCTGACCGTCGCGCTGGTCGAGCACAAGATGAGCCTCGTGATGGGCCTCGCCGATCAGATCCTGGTGCTGCACCACGGGCAGAAGATCGCCGCCGGGACGCCCACGCAGGTCAGCCGCGACCCGGCCGTGGTCGAGGCGTACCTGGGCTCGCACGCGCACGGCGGGCAGATGGGCCAGACCACCCCGGAACCCACCACCCTGCAAAAGGGAGCCGCGCATGCTTGAAGTCCGTGACCTGAACGTGAACTACGGGCATTTCGTGGCGCTGCGCGGCGTGAGCCTGACCGTGCAGCCCGGCGAGATCGTGGTGCTGCTCGGCGCGAACGGCGCGGGCAAGAGCACGCTGTTCCGCACCCTGAGCGGCCTGCAACGCCCCAGCGGCGGCGCAGCCACCTGGAACGGCACGAGCCTCACGACCGGCCGCCCGGAGTTCAACGTGGCGAACGGCGTGGCGCAGTGCCCGGAAGGCCGCCTGCTGTTCCCGGACCTGAGCGTCGAGAAGAACCTGCGCCTGGGGGCCTTCGTGCACCGCCGGGACGCCAGCGGCACCGCGCGGGAACTGGAACGCATCTACGAACTGTTCCCCGCGCTGGTCGAGAAGCGCGGCTCGCCCGCCGGGAGCCTGTCGGGCGGGCAGCAGCAGATGGTCGCCATTGCCCGCGCGCTGATGGCCCGCCCGCAACTGCTGCTGCTGGACGAACCCAGCCTGGGCCTCGCGCCGCTGGTCGTCGAGCAGGTGTTCCAGGCGGTGCAGCGCGTGAACGCCGAGGGCGTCTCGGTGCTGCTGGCCGAGCAGAACGCCTTCGCGGCGCTGGGCATCGCGCACCGCGGGTACGTGCTGGAAGGTGGGCAGATCACGCTGGACGGCCCGCAGCAGGCGCTGATGACCGACGACCGCGTGCGCAGCGCGTACCTGGGCGTCTGATGACCACTCCCGAATCCCCGGCGGTCCGGCAGGGCGTGTCACTGGACCGCCTGGAGCGCTGGGAGACGCACCTGAAAACCCGCTACCTGGACACCGGCATCCTCCCGAACGCCCTGACGCTGGTGTACCGCCGGGGCGAGATCGTGCACCAGCACGCGCAGGGCTTCGCGGACGTGGAGGGGGGCGTGCCCCTGCGGGACGATCACATCTTCCGCATCTACTCCATGACCAAGCCCCTCACCAGCCTCGCGTTCATGATGCTGGTCGAGGACGGCCTGAGCGCCCTGAGCGACCCGGTCAGCTCCGTGCTGCCGGAGTGGGCGAACCTGGGCGTGTGGACCGGCGGCACGCACGGCAGTTTCACGAGCGAGGCGCCGCGCCGCCCCATGCAGATGGTGGACCTGCTGCGCCACACGTCCGGCCTGAGTTACCACATCCAGCAGGGCGGACACCTGGACGGGGCGTACCGCGACCTGAGCCTGGGCGTGAAGACCACCCTGCCGGAATTCATTGCGGCCCTGGCGGACCTGCCGCTGGAGCACGAACCCGGCCAGCACTGGCATTACTCGGCCGCCACCGACGTGCTCGGATACGTGATCGAACGCCTGAGCGGACAGCCTTTCGAGGCCTTCGTGCAGGACCGCATCCTGAGCCCGCTGGGCATGCACGACACGGGCTTCCACGTCCCGGCCGAGAAACTGGACCGCTTCATGCCGTGCTACGCCCTGACCCCGCAGGGCCGCGTGCTGTTCGACCCGGCCGCCGGACGCTTCACGCGGCCCCCCCACTTCGTGTCCGGCGGGGGCGGCCTCGTCTCCACCGCCGCCGACTACCTGCGCCTGTGCCGCCTGTTCCTGCGCGGCGGCGAACTGGACGGCACGCGCCTCATCAGCCCCAAGACCCTGGAACTCATGACCCGCAACCACCTGCCCGGCGGGGCCGACATTGCCAGCATGGCCCTCACGCCCATCGCCGTGTCCGAGACCAGCGCCGCCGGCGTGGGCTTCGGGCTGGGCTTCGCCGTCACGCTGGACCCCGTGCGCACCATGCGCGCCGGGAACCCCGGAGATTACTCGTGGGGCGGCGCGGCCGGCACGTACTTCTGGGTCGACCCGGTCGAGGACCTCACCGTGATCTTCATGACCCAGCTACTCCTCTCCCCCGACCGGGTCCGCGACGACCTGCGGACCTTCGTGTACGCCGCCCTGACCGACACGCCCACCCGGCCCCACAGCCTCGCCTGAGAAGAACTCCGGTGGCGTGGCGCTCTCTGCCACGCGACCCGAGCGGATGCGAGTAGGAGCAGCACGGGTGCCGGGCGTGAAGCGGGTGACCCGCTGCCGTATGCGGGTTGCCCGCGGAACAGACGGCATCCGTCCGGCACACACCCCTCACCCCCTGCGGCGCAGGACCCTCTCCCCACGGAGAGGGTTTTTTATTTGTGTAGGGACACATTTACACTTCTGGACCTGTCTGCTTACACGGGTGGCTTACTCTGGGTTCAGTCGCCCCCAGAGGGGCTGCACTCCGGACGAGAGCACCGCCGTACCCGGTCAAGACAAGACGGCGCGACACTCTGGAGGTGTCACATGGCATGGACGCTGCTGTTTATCGCCGGTCTGCTGGAAGTCGGCTGGGCCATCGGTCTGAAGTACACGGAGGGCTTTACCCGCCCGCTCCCCACGGTTCTGACGGTGGCGAGCATGATCGCCAGCATGGCGCTGCTGGGACTGGCGACCAAGACGCTGCCGATCGGGACGGCGTACGGCGTGTGGGTGGGGATCGGCGCGGTCGGGGCCGGGATTCTGGGCATCGTGCTGCTGGGCGAGTCGGCCAGTCCGGCACGGCTGGCGTTCATGGCGCTGATGGTCGTGGCGATCATCGGCCTGAAAGTCACGAGCTGACGGGATCGACAGCGTCATACGGGTTCCGTCTGTTCCCACTCGCTCCGCTCGGATTGAACGGCTTTGCAAGCCATTCAATCGGAGTCCGTATCAGGCGTCCACGCCGACCGCTTCGCTGACGCTGCGCAGGCCGTCGCGTTCCAGCAGGGCGGTCAGCCCGGTGTGGATGCGGCGCACGAGGCCGGGGCCTTCGTAGATCAGGGCGGAGTACACCTCGGTCAGGGAGGCTCCGGCGCGGATCTTGTCGTAGGCGTCCTGCGCGGTGAAGATGCCGCCCACGCCGACGATGGGGGTGCGCCCGGCGGTCTGGCGGTACGCGGCGCGGATCAGCTCGGTGCTGCGGGTGGTCAGGGGGCGTCCGCTGAGGCCGCCGGTCTGCGTCTGGTGCGGGTGGGTCAGGCCCGCGCGGTCCAGGGTGGTGTTGCTGATGATCAGGCCGGACGCTCCGGCGTTCACGACGGCGTCCACGCTGGCCTCGAAGTCGGCGGGGTGCAGGTCTGGCGCGAGTTTCACCAGGACCGGCGGGGTGCTCAGGGTCCGGACGCGCC
Organism: Deinococcus seoulensis; assembly: GCF_014648115.1. Classification (NCBI taxonomy): domain Bacteria; kingdom Thermotogati; phylum Deinococcota; class Deinococci; order Deinococcales; family Deinococcaceae; genus Deinococcus; species Deinococcus seoulensis. The sequence goes on along the minus strand of NZ_BMQM01000007.1, from coordinate 128,856 downwards.
CGGCTTCCACGCCGTCCACGACGGCGCGGACCAGCGCGGCCAGTTCGTCGGCGGCCTGGAGGGCGCGCAGGCCCGGCGTGTTGGGGCTGCTGACGTTCACGACGAAGGCGTCGGCCACGTCCTGTAAGGCGGTGACGCATTTCAGGTAGTCGTCGGTGGCGGCCTCGTTGGGGGTGACCTTGTTCCGGCCGATGTTCACCCACACGGGCGCGGTGCGGTGCGGCAGGGCGCTCAGGTGGGCGTGCAGGGCGGCCGCGCCAGCGTTGTTGAAGCCCATGCGGTTGATGAGCGCCTGATCGGGCGGCAGGCGGAACAGGCGGGGGCGGTCGTTTCCGGCCTGCGGGAGCGGCGTGACCGTCCCGACTTCCAGGAAGCCGAAGCCCAGGGCGCTGAAGGCGGGGACGGCCACGCCGTTCTTGTCGAGTCCGGCAGCCAGTCCGACCGGGCTGCTGAAGGTGCGGCCCCACAGCGTCTGCGTCAGCGTGGGCGCACTGGGCGCGGTCACGCGGCGGGCCAGGGCGGGCCACGCGGGCACGCGCGACGCGAGGTGCAGTCCGGCGACGGTCAGGTGGTGGGCGTCCTCGGCGTCCAGGCGGAACAGCAGCGGCTTGATCAGCGAACGGTACACGGCCCCCAGCATAGGCGATGGGGGAAGAGAACCCTTCACGGTCCCTCTCCCCCCTCTTCCCGGTGTGTGCGGTCAGCCCAGCGGCGGGTAACTGGGTTCCAGTTGCACAAGGCGGGCGTGCTGCTGGCGGTCGCTTTCCTCGATCAGGTCGGCCAGGGTGGTGCCGCCCAGCACGTCGCGCAGGGCGCTGTCCACGCGGTACCAGAGGTCCTGGGTGCCGCAGACGTTCTGGCTGTTGCAGACGTGGTCGTCCTCGACGCACTGCACGGGCGCGATGCTGCCTTCCATGGCGGTGACGACGTCGTAGGCGTTGATCTCGTGGGCGGGGCGGGCCAGTCGGTAGCCGCCGTGCGCGCCGCGGATGCTCTTGATGAACCCGGCGCGGCGCAGGTTGCTGGCGATCTGCTCCAGGTAGTGCTGGCTGATGCCCTGGCGTTCGGAGACGTCCTTGAGGGGAACGGCCTCGCCGCCGCGCCGCGCGATCTCGATCAGGGCGCGCAGGCCGTACTGTGCTTTGGTCGACACCCACATGCCATCCATTCTACGCCCTAATTCCGGGCGTAGTGTAAGGAATTCAGGAGTTAACAGGAATGATTCTCATCTGGGTCAGGGGCTTGCCAGCCCGACCCTGACGGACACGGGTAGCATGGGCGCATGCCGGTCGTGTTCATTCATGGGGTCGCAGTGCGCGAGCAGGGCCAGAGCGGCTGGGAGGACGTGCGCCGCGCCACGCAGGGCATCGAGTGGCCTGCCGTGCAGGCGGCGCTGCGCCGTCACCTCGCGCCGGTCCTGAACCCCGGCGCGCCGGAGCGGGTGCGGGTGGACCGCGTGTACTGGGGGGACCTGGGCGCGCAGTACTCGCGGGGCGGGTTGTTCCGCGCCGCCCGCGCAGAGGCCGCGCCGGACCCCGCACCCGCCAGCCTGAGCGACGAGGATCTGGGCGAGGCGCTGGAAGCCCGCCTGCGGGCCGCGCACGCTCTGGCCGACTGGCCGGACATGATCGCGGCGGCGTGGGAGGCTGCCCGCGACCGTTCATTGCAGGCCATGGTGGCGGACCTGCCGCCCGCCGAGCAGTGGGGCGTGCTGGAGGCGGCAGTCGAGGGACGCCTGGGCCGCAGCGCAGCGCCCCGATCTGGTCAGGTTCGGCGTCGCCGGGCGTTCCGGCGGCTGGACCTGCCCCCGGCCCCGCACCTTCCGGCGGGGTTGCAACTGTCGCAGCGGCGGAACGTGCAGCGGGCCATGCTGGAACTGCGCCGCCCGCTGGAGGCGTTCGTGCCGCTGTTCGTGGGGGACGTGCTGGCGTACCTGAACACGCGCGGCACGCCGGACACGCCGGGACCGATTCCGCAGCGGGTGCTGGGGGCGCTGCGGGCGGCGCACGAGGCCCGCACGCACCCGCACGAGCCGCTGGTGGTCCTGACGCACTCGATGGGCGGGCAACTGATGCATGACGCCCTGAGTGCGTTCCTGCCGGCCGATCCGGAGGGGCGGGACCTGCGGGTGGACTTCTGGTGCGCGGCGGGCAGTCAGGTGGGGTTGTTCCATGAGCTGGGTGTCACGCTGGGCGGCCCGCCGGACGCCCTGACCTCCGGGCGGCTGGGGTACTTCTGGAACGTGTGGGCGTACTCGGACCTGCTGAGTTTCCGGGCGCAGGGGGTCGTGCCGGGCGCGCACGACACGGCCTTCCCGCTGCCGGGGCTGGTGCGGTCCGATCACGTGGCGTACCTGACCGACACGGACTTCTACCGCACGCTGGCCGCGAAGGTGCAGGTGCACGCGGGGCCAGGACCGTCCGGGGCAGCGCGCCCGTTAGAATCCGGCCCGTGAACGGCCCCGTTGCCCTGCCTGACCGCCTCCCTGCCCGGCCCTCCCCGGCGGACGTGCTGCGCCGCCTGCGCGCGGCGGGCGCGCCGGGCGTGGTGCTGCTGGAGTCGCTGGGGCCGGTCGTGCCGTACGGGTCGCGGTCATTCCTGAGCGCGTGGCCGCGGCGGGTGTCGCACGACCTGCCGCCCCGCCCGCCTGGGGACGCGTTCTTTCCGGCGTGGCTGGGCGGCCTGAAGTACGAGGCGGCCCGCGCGTTCGGGCTGGCCGCGCACGCCCCGCACGGCGAGGCGATGTGGTGGGGCGAGTACCCGTCGGGGCTGGTGTGGGACCGCGCGGCGGGCACGCTGGAGGTCGTGGGCGAGCCGCACGTGGACTGGGCGGGCCTGCTGGCCCTTGACCCCGCAGCGGAACCGACGCTGAGCGTGGGGCCGTTCGGCGCGGACGACGTGGATTACCCGGCGGGCGTGCGGGCCGTGCAGGACCTGATCCGCGCTGGCGAGGTGTATCAGGTGAACCTGTCGCGTGGCGTGCGGGCCGGGGCGACCGGTGATCCGCTGGCGGCGTACCTGCGGCTGCGCGAGGTGAACCCCAGTCCGTTCATGGCCTTCGCGGACCTGGGCGCCGAGGTGGTCGTGTCGTGCAGCCCGGAGCGGCTGGTGCGCTGGCAACGTGACCCGGGCGGGCAGGAGGATGACGGGCAGGGCGAGGAACTGAGTGCGCGGCCCATCGCGGGCACCCGGCGGCGCGGCGAGACGCCCGCCGAGGACGCCGCCCTGGAAGCCGAACTGCGCGCCAGTGCCAAGGAGGTCGCCGAGCACACCATGCTGGTGGACCTCGTGCGGCACGACCTGGGCCGCGTGGCCGCGCCGGGCACCGTCAGCGTGCCGGACCTGATGCTGGTCGAACGCTACAGCCACGTCATGCATCTGGTGTCGGAGGTCACGGCGCAGGCCCGCGCGGACGTGACGCTGCGCGAGGTGCTGGCCGCCACCTTCCCCGGCGGGACGATCACGGGCGCGCCCAAGGAGCGGGTCATGGAGGCCATCGCGGCGCTGGAGCCGGGGCCGCGCGGCTGGTACACCGGGGCGCTGGGCCTCGTGAGCGGCGCGGCCGTGGACCTGAACATCCTGATCCGCACGGCGGCCTTCACGCGGAACGAGACGGGAGACTGGACAGTGGAGGTCCGCGCGGGCGGCGGGACCGTCATCGACGCCGACCCGGCGCGCGAGGCGCAGGAGACCGTCCACAAGGCCCAGGCCCTCCTGAGCGTGCTGGCGGGCGTGCCGGGCCGCGCCGCGCAGCCGCCCGCGCCGCCCACGCCGGGCGTGCCGTGGTCGCCTCCGCCTGCCGCCACGCGCACGGGGCTGCGGGTGCTGCTGCTGGACAACCGGGACTCGTTCACCTGGAATCTGGTGCATGACCTGCGGGCGCTGGGCGCGCAGGTGGACGTGCGCTCCCAGGACGAAGGGCTGGCGGACCTGCTGGCCCTGACCCCGGACGCCGTGCTGGTCGGCCCCGGCCCCGGCACGCCGGACTCCAGCGGGGTCACGTTGCCCCTGACCCGCGCGTGCCTGGAAGGGAACGTGCCGCTGCTGGGCGTGTGCCTGGGGCATCAGGCGCTGGGGCAGGTGCTGGGCGGCCGGGTCGAGCGGGCGCAACCGGTGCACGGGCGGCCCGAGTTCGCGCGGCACGCCGGGACCGGCCTGTTCGCGGGCGTGCCGCAGGACGCGCCGTTCGGGCGATACCACTCGCTGGTCGTGCGCGGCCTGAACCCGGCGTTCGTGACGGCCACCAGCGCGGACGGCGAGGTCATGGCGCTGGAGGTACCGGGGCAGCCCGCGTGGGGCGTGCAGTTCCACCCGGAAAGCGTCCTGAGTCCCGCCGGGCGGACCCTGCTGGGCAACTGGCTGACCCTCAGCGCCGCGTGGCAGAGGAAATGAACCCGCTGCCAGACGCCGTGAACGACCCCGCGTGGCTGCACGGCGCGACCGCCTTCACGACCGTCCGCACGCGGCTGGGCGCGCCACTGCTGTGGCCCGAGCACCTCGCACGGCTGCGGGACACCTGCGCGTTCCTGGGCCTACCCGACCCGGACCCCGACCTGCCCCCCCTGGACCCGCACGCCTGGGGCCTGCTGCGCGTGACCGTCACGGACGGCGGCACCTTCGCCGCGCACCGCCCCCTGACGCCCGGCCCGCGCCCGGAAAGCGGCGTGACCGTCCACCTGACCGGCATGCAGGTCCACCCGCAGCTCGGCGCGCACAAGACCGGCAATTACCTCCCGTACCGCCTCGCCGCGCGGGAGGCCGCGCCCGCCTTCGAGGGGTGGCTGCTGGACGCACACGGGCAGGTCGTGGACGGCAGCCGCACCTCGCCGCTGCTGGAACTGGACGGCGAACTGGTCGTCCCGGCGGGCGGCCTGCCCTCCGTGACCCGCGCCGCCTTCCTGCGCGGCACACCGCACGCCACCCGGCCTGTCCACGCAGCCGAACTGGCCCGCGTGACCCGCGCGTGGGTGTGCGGCAGCGGCGTGGGCGTGGTACCCGTGGCCCGCCTCGAAGGCCTGAGCAACATGAGCCTGCACCTGAACGCACAGTGGCCGGACACGACCGACCCGGCGCTCGTCTGGCCCGGCGGTTGAGGATCGCCGCTTGACGTGGCCCCGCCCGGCTGAAAGCATGACCTCCTGACACAACACATCAGCCGGGCTTCACGGCCCGCAGGAGGTCCGCATGAGTGCACAGACCGTTACCGGCCCCGTTCCTGCCAGCGAACTGGGATTCACCCTGCCGCACGAGCACGTCCTGTTCGGGTACCCCGGCTATCAGGGCGACCTGACGCTCGGCCCCTTCGACCGGGAGGCAGCCCTGAATGCCTGCGAGGACGTGGCCCGCAACCTGCTGGCGCGTGGCATACGGACGCTGGTGGACGCCACCCCGAACGAGTGCGGGCGCGACCCGGCGTTCCTGCGGGACCTGAGCGAACGCAGCGGCCTGCGCATCCTGTGCAGCAGCGGCTACTACTACGAGGGCGAGGGCGCCGCGACGTACTTCAAGTTCCGGGCGTCCCTGGGTGGCGGCGAGGCCGAGATCGAGGAACTGATGCGCCACGAGGTCACGGCAGGCATCGGCGCGAGCGGCGTGCGGGCCGGGGTGATCAAACTGGCCAGCAGCCGCGACGCGATCACGCCGTACGAGCAGATGTTCTTCCGGGCGGCCGCGCGCGTGCAGCGGGACACGGGCGTGCCGATCATCACGCACACGCAGGAGGGACGGCAGGGGCCGCAGCAGGCGCGGCTCCTGCTGTCGCACGGCGCGGACCCGGCCCGGATCATGATCGGGCACATGGACGGCAACACGGACCCCGCGTACCACCGCGAAACGCTGTCGCACGGCGTGAGCGTCGCCTTCGACCGTATCGGGTTGCAGGGACTGGTGGGCACCCCCACCGACGCGCAGCGTCTGGACGTGCTGACCACGCTGCTGGGCGAGGGCTTCGCGGACCGGATCCTGCTGTCCCACGATTCCATCTGGCAGTGGCTGGGCCGCCCGATTCCCATGCCGGACGCCATCCTGGGCGCCGTGAAGGACTGGCACCCGCTGCACCTGACCGATGACATCCTGCCGGAACTGGAGCGCCGGGGGGTGGGCGCCGAGCAGGTGCAGCAGATGACGGTCGGGAACCCCGCGCGGCTGTTCGGCTGAGCCCCGCACCCACCGACAGCCGGGCGGCCCAGTCGAAATGACTGGGCCGCCCGGCTTGCGCTTCTGGGATTGCGCTACTGGTTCAGTGGCGTTCGCTCTGGAGCTGGCCGCTGCCGACGGCATCTTCGAGTTTCACGGCGCCGTGTTTGCGCATGAGGCTCAGGGCCTCGTCGGCGCGCGTGCCGCTGGGGTCGCGGGCGATGACCATGACGTGGCCGCCCTTGAGTCCGGCGTAGAACTTCTCGGCCTGCGCGGCGGGCACGCCCATGCGGCGCAGCAGGCTGACGTAGTTGCCGTGGTCGCTGCCGGCCAGCGCGCCGAACAGTGCGCCGAGGGCGCCGCCGCCGATCACGCCGAACAGCATGCCCAGCAGGCCGCCTTCCTGGTAGATGCGGGTGACGGGAATGATCAGCAGCAGCAGCCAGATGGGGGTGGTGATGGCGAGGCCGCCGATGATGCCCAGGAACGCGCCGCGCAGGACGCTGGCGGTGCCGCCGGGTTCGCCGGCCTCGGGGCTGACGCCGGTGCGCTGGGCGATGTCCTCCTCGGCGACCACGTCGGTCAGGGCGAAGCCGAGGTGTTCACGTTCGAAGCCGCGCTGCTGCAGGGCTTGCAGGACACCCTGAGCCTGCTGGGGTTCGCGGAAGAGAGCAACGACACTTTCCATACCTAGCGTTTTAGCATGAGGACCATGTGACTGGCGAGGGACAAGCGGGCAGAGGCGGGGGGTTTGCTTCATGTTCGCGTGCGGGGCATGCTGCGGGGGTATGCCGCTACCTGCCTCCGCTCTGTCCGTGTCGCCGCTGTTACTGCTGGGTCTGGCCATCGTGTCGGAGGTTGTCGCGACGAGTGCGTTGCGGGCCAGTGAGGGGTTCACGCGGCCGTGGCCGTCGGTGTTGACGGTGGCGGGGTACGGCGTGGCGTTCTGGCTGATGGGGCAGGCGCTCAGGTCGCTGCCGATCGGGTACACGTACGCCGTGTGGAGCGGGGTGGGGACGGCGCTGGTGGCGGTGATCGGATGGGTGTACTTCCGGGATGCGTTCAGCTGGACGGCGCTGGCCGGGATCGCGTTGATCGTGGGTGGGGTGGCGCTGCTGAACCTGGGGGGCGGGCACGGGAGTCACTGAGGCTGTGCTGGGGCTGTGCTGGGGCCGGGCCACTGCTCCGGCCCGGACGTTGGGGGTGGTGGGGGGATCTTGGCGGGCAGCGGTACGTTTTGCCCCGCCTGCGTTTCCTATACTGCGTCCATGACTGGTGTGGCCGCCCTGTGCGTTCCGGATGCGACGTTCGACGCGCGTCTGCGTGAGGTGCTGCGCTCGGACGTGGAGTTCATCGAGTTGATCGGTGACGATCTGGTCGCGGCGGGGGGCAAGCGCGTGCGGCCGCTGCTGGTGCTGCTGGCCGCGCAGGCGCTGGGCGCGCAGCCGGGCAGTGGGCTGGCGGGCGGGACGGGCGGGTGGGGTGACGTGCTGGACCTGGGTGTGGGCGTGGAGTTGCTGCACTCGGCTTCGCTGCTGCATGACGATCTGATCGACGACGCCGATACGCGGCGGGGGCAGCAGGCGGCGTTCCGGCGGTTCGGGAACGTGGTGAGCGTCATGAGTGGCGATTTCATGCTGTCGCGGTTGCTGGTGCTGCTGTCGGGCATGCCGGGCGGTCCGGCCCTGACGCGCATGTTCGGGCAGACGGCCAGCGTGATCTGCGAGGGTGAGGTGCTGCAGTTTCAGCTGGCGGCGTACCAGGAGTACGAGGTCCGGCATTACCTGCAGGTGATTCACGGGAAGACGGCGGCCCTGACGGAGCTGGCGGCGTCGGCCCCGGCGGTGTTGCTGGGCGCGCCGGCGCACGTGCGGGAGGCGCTGGCGACGTTCGGGCGGGAGTACGGCATGGCGTTCCAGATGCAGGACGATCTGCTGGACCTCGCGGGTGATGAGGCCGTGATCGGTAAGCCGGTGGGCGGTGACCTGCGTGAGGGGAAGGCGACGCTGCCGGTGCTGGCGCTGCTGGACGGCCCGCATGGCAGTGAGGTGCGTGACATCGTGGAGCGGCGGGCGGCGCAGCCGGGTGATGTGGAGCGTGTGCGGCTGCTGGCGGCGCAGTTCGGGGCGCTGGACCGGACGCGTGAGGAGATTCGTCGCCGGGCGCAGCTGGCAATCGACGCGCTGGGGGCGTTGCCGCTCTCGGAGGCGCGTGCGGCGCTGGAGGGGCTGGCGCGGCGTGAGATTGAACGTCTGACCTGACCGCGTGGCGGGGTGCAGGGCAGGATGGGCGGCGGCTTCCGGTGTGGGGGTCGCCGCCAAGCCTGTTGTCCAGCGGGCAGGGACGGGGTGGGGCGGGCAGGGTGGGGGCCGGGGCGACCAGCCCTGCCCGCCCCGACCTGCCGTTTGGGAGGTCGTCGGGGGGCTGCGCGCAAGATTGCTGCGCTGGAACCGGTTCATGTTTTTCGCGTGAGGAGCGCAGCGAAACGGGGTTGACGCCGGATTGAATACTGGATACAACTTGATGGGTCTCACCTGTTCAGCCCACCCCGTCAGCGGGCCAGCCGTGGCCCCGCACCTGTCTATGCGACTGCGCGCAGGCGTGTATGCTTCGGGGGCCAAAACCCACCCCACCCACCCCCTCGCCCCGACTTCAGGCCACCCCCGGAAGACAAGGAGAACCACTCATGCGGGCATCAGGACTCAACTGGCAGGGCCTCATGGAACAGCTCCAGCAGGCGCTGCCCCACTGCGAGGTCACCGACCAGTCCCTCGCGTACTTCAAATACCCCAAACGCACCGTCAGCGTGAACCTGCCGGTCCGCATGGACGACGGCAGCATCCGCGTGTTCCGCGGCTACCGCACCGTGCACAGCACCTCGCGCGGCCCCAGCATGGGCGGCGTGCGCCTGCACGCGGGCGTCAACGCGCACGAGTGCGAGGTGCTCGCCGCGATCATGACCCTCAAGGCCGCCGTGGCCGACCTGCCGCTCGGCGGCGCCAAGGGCGGCGTGGACGTGGACCCCGGCGAACTCAGCGCCCACGAGATGGAAGGCCTGCTGCGCCGCTACACCAGCGAACTGGTCGAACTGATCGGCCACAGCGAGGACATCCTCGCGCCCGACATCGGCACCGACGCGCAGGCCATGGCCTGGATGCTCGACACGTACAACGAGAACACCGGTCAGACCAGTAACGGCGTGGTCGTCGGCAAACCCCTGGCGCTGGGCGGCAGTTACGGCAGCAAGGACTCGCGCGGCCGCAGCGCCGCCCTGGTCGCCGCGCGCGTCCTGCGCGAGAACGGCGAGAGCGTCGAGCGCGCCCGCGTGGCCGTGTACGGCTTCGGGGACGGGGGCCGCAAGGCCGCGCAGACCCTCGCCGCCGCCGGGGCGCTGATCGTGGCCGTCAGCGACCAGGACGGCGCCGCGTACGCCAGCAGCGGCCTGGACCTCGACGCCCTCAGCACCTACCGCGAGGCGAACGGCACGGTGCGCGGCTTCGCCACCGACATCACCGCCGACGAGGTCATCGAACTGGACGTGGACCTGCTGATGCTCGCCTACGACTACGGCAGCGTGAACGCCGGGAACGCCCACGCCGTGCGCGCCCGCTACGTCGTGGAGACCACCAACCGCGCCGTGCTGCCCGAGGCCGAACGCTTCCTGCACGGCCAGGGCGTCACGGTGATTCCGGACCTGATCGCCAGCATCGGCGGGGTCGTCGTGAACTACCTCGAATGGGTGCAGGACGCCAGCAACTTCTTCTGGACCGAGGAAGAGATCGAGTCCGCCATCGACATGCGCGTGGACGCCGCCGTGGACGCCGTGCTGGAATTCATGCGTACCCGCCAGACCGACATGCGCACCGCCGCCTACGCCCTGGCCCTGAACCGACTGCACAACGCGACCGTCATGCGCGGCCTGTACCCGTAACCGGCGCCAACCTGCCCCTCCCCTGCTTTCTCCCCTCCGAAGGAGGCCCCACCATGACCGCCACCCAGGACCCCAGCCATCAGGACCCCGGCCAGCAGAATTCCGGCCACCAGCCCCAGAAGAAGTACGGCGCGCACGACATTCCCAGTTACCTCGACCCGAACAACCTCGGGCCGTACGAGATCTACCTCGAGCAGGTCGAGCGTGTCACGCCGTACCTGGGTAAACTCGCGTACTGGGTCGAGACCCTTAAGCGGCCCAAACGGATTCTGGTCGTGGACGTGCCCATTCACCTCGACGACGGCACCGTCGCGCACTTCGAGGGCTACCGCGTGCAGCACAACACCTCGCGCGGCCCCGCCAAGGGCGGCGTGCGTTTCCACCAGGACGTGACGCTCAGCGAGGTCATGGCACTCTCGGCGTGGATGACCATCAAGAACGCCGCCGTGAACCTCCCGTACGGGGGCGGCAAGGGCGGTATCCGCATCGACCCGCGCAAGTACTCCACCGGGGAACTCGAGCGCCTGACGCGCCGCTACACCACCGAGATCGGCCTGATCATCGGGCCGGAGAAGGACATTCCCGCGCCGGACGTGAACACCAACCCGCAGACGATGGCGTGGATGATGGACACGTACTCCATGAACGTGGGCCGCACCGCGACCGGCGTCGTGACCGGCAAACCCGTGTCGCTGGGCGGCAGCCTGGGCCGCGCGGACGCCACCGGGCGCGGCGTGTTCGTCGCCGGGGCCGAGGCGCTGAAGAAACTCGGCATGCCGCTGGAGGGCGCGCGGGTGGCCGTGCAGGGCTTCGGGAACGTCGGCGAGGCCGCGTCCCGCATCTTCCATGAGCACGGCGCGCGGATCGTGGCCATTCAGGACGTGAGCGGCACCATCCACAGCAGCGCCGGGATCGACCCGGCCGCCGCGCTGGAGCACCTGCGCCGCACCGGCTCGATCCTGGGCCTGCCCGGCACCGAGGAACTGAAACGCGACGAGTTCTGGGACGTGGACTGCGACGTCCTGATTCCCGCCGCGCTGGAAAAACAGATCACGCTGGAGAACGCCGGGCGCATCCGGGCAAAACTGATCGTCGAGGGCGCCAACGGCCCCACCATTCCCGCCGCCGACGACCTGCTCGCCGAACGCGGCGTGACCGTCGTGCCGGACGTGCTGGCCAACGCGGGCGGCGTGACCGTGTCGTACTTCGAGTGGGTGCAGGACTTCAGCTCGTTCTTCTGGACCGAGGACGAGATCAACAAACGCCTCGACCGGATCATGAGCGAGGCCTTCGTGAGCCTCTGGGACGTGAAGGAACGCCACGGCGTGACCCTGCGCACCGCCGTGTACATCGTCGCCTGCACCCGCGTGCTCGAAGCGCGCGCGCTGCGCGGCCTGTACCCGTGAGGGTCGATGGTTGAAGGTCGATAGGTGATGGAGGATGGGTGATGGAGAGCGGGAACGCCTCCATCACCCATCCCCTTTTAACCATCAACCGTTCACTGCTCCCCCTTGCCTGGGTTGCACGCGCAGGGGCAGGCCCCCCTGTGGGCGCAGGCTGATGGCGGGTTCCAGGCGCAGGGGCCGCACGGTCTGGTACGTGAAGGCCTGCACCAGTCCGGCCAGGGCGACCGCGGCTTCCAGGCGCGCGAACTCCCGGCCGATGCAGATGCGGCCACCCCCACCGAACGGGAAGTACGCGTACTTGGGCAGGCGGGCTTCCAGGCCGTCCAGCCAGCGTTCCGGCCGGAATTCCCCGGGCGCGTCGAAGAAACGCGGGTCGCGCTGCGTGACCCAGTGGTTGATCACGAACAGCGTGCCGGGCGGCGCGACGTACCCGCCGACCGTCACCTCCTGCCGCGCCTCGCGCTGCGTGCTCCACGCGGCCGGGTACAGGCGCAGCGTTTCCTTGATGACGGCGTCCAGGAACGGCAGGCTGCGCAGGTCGCCCAGTTCCGGCAGGCGGCCACCTGTCACGCCGCCCAGCACGCTGCTCAGCTCCTGCGCGAGCCGCTGCTCGGCGTCTGGGTGCGTGGCGAGCAGGTACAGCGCGAAACTCAGGGTGCTGGCGGTCGTGTCGTGCCCGGCCAGCAGGATGTTCTTCACCTCGTCGAGCAGTTGCGGGTCGGTCATGGGCTGCCCGCTGTCGTCCCGCGCCGAGAGCAGCATGTCCAGCAGGTCGTCGTGCGTGCCGCCCGCCGCGCGGCGCCCGGCGATCAGTTGCTTCATGACGGCGTCCATGTCGTCACTGCCCCGCCGGAACTGACGGCGGGCGGGCGTGGGCAGGCCCGCCGGGAGCGGCACGCCGTAGTTGCGCCGGAAGCCGGTCAGCGCGTCGTCCAGCGCGCGTGAGATGCGCTCGACCTGGTCGCTGTTCTCTGGGAGGCCCATCACGCTGCGCATCACGATCCGCAGGGTCATGCTCGACAGGTCGGCATTGACGTCCCGCACGCCGCCCGCCGCCCAGTCCTGGCAGAGCGCCTGCGTCTGCGCCTGCATGACACTCAGGTACCCCTGAATGCGGGCGCTGTGGAAGGCCGGTTGCGCCAGTCGCCGCTGCCGCAACCAGAAGTCCCCTTCCGAGACCAGCAGGCCCCCGCCCAGCAGCCGGGCCAGCAGCGGGTCGCGCTGAAGGCCCTTGTCGAACAGGCGGCCCGTCTGGATGTGCAGCGTCTCGATGTCGGCCGGGTGACTGACCACCCAGACCTCGCGCCCAGCCAGCCCCACGCGCACCACGTCCCCGTACTCGCGGCTGATGCGGGTCATGAAGCCCAGCACGTCCCGCATCAGGGCGGGCGCGTGCCCCACCAGAGGCAGGCCCGGCGGGCGCGGCGGCAGGGCAGCGGTAGCAGAGGCAGTCATACCCGGAGTCTAACCAGACGGCCGATAGCGGATGGCAGATGGCAGATGGCGGATCGAAGCCTGCGCAGGCTCGCCCCTCCGGCCCCGCCTTCAGTACAGTTTGCCCAGCACGTCGTCCTTCATCACGAAGGAGTTCTCCTTTGTGGGGAAGGCGCGGGCGCGCACCTCGGCGGCGTAGGCTTCGATGGCCTCGCGGGACAGGCGGCCCACCTCGGCGTAGCGTTTGGCGATCTTCTTGTCCTCACCCTCGTACACGCCCAGCAGGTCGTGCGTGACGAGCACCTGCCCGTCGCACCCGACGCCCGCCCCGATGCCGATGGTGGGCACGCTCAGGCGTTCGCTGATCAGGTTCGCCAGCCGGGCCGGAATGGCCTCCAGCACCACGCTGAACGCCCCGGCGGCCTCCAGCGCCACAGCACCCTCCAGGGTCGCGCGGGCCGTGTCGTCGTCCTTGCCCTGCACGCGCAGGCCACCCTGGGCGGTCGCAGTCTGCGGCATCAGGCCCACGTGACCCATCACGGGAATGCCGTTGCGGGTCAGGGTCTGCACCACCTGAAGGATCTCGGGCGTGGCGCCTTCCATCTTGATGGCGTCCGCGCCGGTCTCCTGAATGACCCGCACGGCGCTGCGCATGGCGTCCTGCACGCCCGTGTGGTACGTGCCGAACGGCAGGTCCACGACCATGAACGTGCCGGGCGCGCCGCGCCGCACCGCGCGGGCGTGGTGGATCATGTCGCCCAGCGTGACGGGCGCGGTGCTGTCGTAGCCCAGCACCACGTTGCCCAGGCTGTCGCCCACCAGGATCAGGTCCACGCCGGCCGCCTCGGCGTGCCGCCCGCCAGGGTAATCGTAGGCGGTGACCATCACCAGCGGCGCGGCGGAGTGCTGTAACTCCGGAATGCTGCGTTTCATGCGGGCAGGGTAGCAGGTCACGCCGCACGCTTCTGGACTGCGCCCCGCTGGCGGCGAGGGCGCGGCATACGGACTCCGATTGAATGGCTTTTGCAGTCCATTCAACCGGCGTCCGTGTCAGTCCTCGATGTCCGCGAGGTTCATGGCGCGCAGTTCGGGGGCCAGGGCGGCCGTGACGGCCACGACAATCAGCGTGACCACGCCACCCACCCACACGCTGCGGCCCGTGCCGAGCAGCCGGGCGGCGACGCCACTCTCGAACGCGCCGAGTTCGTTGCTGGCCCCGATGAACATGCCGCTGACGGCGTTCACGCGGCCGCGCATGTGGTCCGGGGTTTTCAGTTGCAGGGTGGCGCTGCGGATGACCATGCTGATCCCGTCGAACAGCCCGGCGGCGACCAGCGCGGCCACACTGAGCGCGAAGTTCTGTGACAGGCCGAACACCAGCATGCACACGCCGAAGCCCGCCACGGCCAGCAGCAGGGTGCGTCCGGCCCCCACGCCGGGCGGGCGGCGGGTGGCGTACAGCATGACGGCCAGGGCGCCCACGCTGGGCGCGGCGACCAGCACACCCAGCCCGGTCGGCCCGACCCGCAGGATGTCGCTGGCGAACACCGGCAGCAGGGCGACGGCGCCGCCGAACAGCACGCTGAACAGGTCCAGCGCCATGCTGCCCACCAGCACCTGCCGACCCAGCACGAAGGCCAGTCCGGCCTTGATGCTGTCCACGAACGGTTCGCCGGGCGTGAAGGCCGGGCGGGGTTTGGGTTTCACGTACGCCACGCACGCCAGCGAGACCCCCAGCAGCGCGGCCGCGAAGGCGTACGCTCCGGCCGGGCCGACCGACGCGTACAGCACGCCGCCCAGTGCGGGGCCGATGATCGCGGCGGCCTGCCACGCACTGGACCGCCACGCGCTGGCCCGCAGCAGCAGTTCACGCGGCACGACCTGCGCCTGGAACGCCGGGAGGGCCGGGTCGGAAAAGCCGCGCGCGACCCCCAGCGTGAAGATCAGTGCCAGCAGCGGCCAGATGCCGTGCTGCGCGGCGTGCGGGGCGTACAGCGTGAACAGCGCGGCGCACAGCACTTCTGCGCTGATGGTGGCCAGCAGGATGCGGCGGCGGTCGTTGCGGTCGGCGACCACGCCGCCCAGCAGCGCGAGGCTCAGGGCGGGGATCGCCTCGACCAGTCCCAGCACCCCCAGCGTCAGGGGGTCTTTCGTCAACTGGTACAGCTGGTACGCGACGGTCAGGGCAACGGCGCGGCTGGCCAGGGTGCTGGTCACGGCGGCGAGCAGCATGGCGCGGAATTCCGGCAGGTGCAGCACGTTGGCGGGCGGGGTTGGAGTGGGCGCGGACGTCACGGCCCGCAGTGTAGGCCCGCCCCGGAACGCGGCCGGCCGGCGTTCCGGGGGTGTCCGGTCCAGCGGAACAACAGCAGTGGCCACCACAGCAGAGCGGCACCCGGCGCCCGAAGGTTCCAGGTGCCGGAATGCGCCGGGGCCTACGCGCCCTTGATGACCTCGCCGTAACTGTGCAGCACGAGGTAGATGATCCAGCCGGTCACGGCCACGTACAGCCACACCGGCACCGTCCAGCGCACCCAGGCGCGGTGCTTGTTGAAGTACCCGCGCGCCGCCGGAGCGTCGATGTTGCCCAGGTTCCCGGCGGCCTGCAGACCCTTGACGGCGTTCCACAGGGCGCCCACGGCCAGCGGCAGGTTCGCGGCGGCCAGGATGATGTGGCTGATCAGCAGCACGAAGTACGCCGTGCGCCACTCCTCGGGTCCGGCGTACTTCTTCTCGTAGCCCAGGCCCAGGCGGGTCAGGTACAGCACTAGGAAGATGGTCGCCAGGGTCACGGCGACGGTCATGGCGCGCATGTGCGCTTCACGCATGCCGCGCCGGATGAGGTACACGCCCACGCACAGGGCCAGGCCGCTCAGGACGATCGTGATGACCGCCCACTGGTTGATCGTTTCCGCCATATCGGCCCCAGTGTACGGGGGTGGGTGCAGGGCAGGTGTCTCCCCTTCCCCCGGCGGGTGCAGGTGCGGGCGGCTCCTGCCGGGAAGAGCCAGCGGCGCCAGGGGCAGGCGGGAGCGGGGGGACAATCGGCTGCCAGGGGGGGCGGGTAGAATGCGAGGCGCTGACCGCCGCCCCGCCAGGGTGCTCTGGCGGCGAGGAAGGTGAAACATGAGTGGAACGCTGACAGTTCCCCGCGCGGCTGCGGGCGCTTGGCTCCCCCGGCTGGCCTGGGCGGCGCTGATCTACAACGTGCTGGTGATCCTGTGGGGCGCGGTCGTGCGCATCACGGGGGCCGGGGCCGGGTGCGGGGATCACTGGCCGCTGTGTAACGGCGTGGTCATCCCGCAGAGTCCGACGCTGCACACGGTCATCGAATACAGTCACCGCCTGACCAGTGGGGCCAGCGGACTGCTGGCGATCGCACTGGTGGCGCTGGCGTTCCGTTCCACGGGACGCGGGCACCCGGCGCGGTTCGGGGCGGTCCTGAGCCTGGGCCTGATCATCCTGGAAGGACTGGTGGGCGGCGTGCAGGTGCTGCTGGGCCTGACCGCCGACAGCACCGACCCGGCGCGCGGGTTCGTGCAGGGTATTCACCTGGCGAACACGTTCCTGCTGCTGGGCGCGCTGCTGCTCACGGCGCTGTGGGCGTCCGGCGCGCCGGGCCTGCGACTGCGGCGGCAGGGACTGGTCGGCGCCTGGAGTTACGTGGGCCTGGGCCTGCTGCTGGTGCTGGGCATGGCGGGCGCCGTCACGGCGCTGGGTGACCTGCTGTTCGCCCCGGCAGCCAGCAGCACGCCCATCGAGACGGTCAAGCGGGACTTCGGCGTGACGGCCAGCGTGATCGAGAACCTGCGCGTCGTGCATCCCATGCTGGCGGTGCTGACCAGCGCGTTCCTGGTATGGCTGGGCGTGTTCCTGCGCCGTGAACGACCGGGCGCCGGGACGAACCGCTGGAGCGCGGCCGTGTGGGCGCTGCTGGGCGCGCAGATGGTGGCGGGCTTCGCGAACGTGGCCCTGAAAGCACCGGGCTGGATGCAACTGACGCACCTGCTGCTGGCGTGCGCGCTGTGGCTGGCGACGGTTATGCTGGTGTACCGCGCCCTGAGCGCGCTGCGGGTGCAGCCCCGCGCGGCAGGCCGGAGTACCCCGGACGCCACGCCGAACCGATCAAGGGAAGTGAACGTATGACGACCGAATCCATCCCGGCGAACGCCGGAGCCCCGCAGGTGCGCGCCACGTGGCGTGATTACCTCGCGCTGACCAAACCGAAGGTCATCAGCCTGCTGCTGTGGACGACCGTGACGGCCATGTTCATGGCCGAGCGCGGCTGGCCCGGCGGGTGGCTGCTGCTGGTGGTCAGCGTGGCCGGGTACGCGTCGGCCGGGTCGGCGGGCGTGTTCAACATGATCATCGACCGCGACATCGACCTGAAGATGGCCCGCACGGCCAAGCGCCCCACCAGCAGCGGCCTGATCAGCACGCGCAGCGCCGCGATCTTCGGCGCCACGTTGCAGGTGCTGTCGTTCGCCATGCTGTGGGTGTGGGGCACGCCGCTGGCCGCCTGGATGAGCCTGGCGGGCTTCCTGACATACGTGGTGGTGTACACGCAACTGCTCAAGCGCAACACCTGGCACAACATCGTGCTGGGCGGCGCGGCCGGGTGCTTCCCGCCGCTGGTGGGCTGGGCGGCCGTGACGGGCGACCTGAACCTGTTCGCGTGGTTCCTGTTCGCGATCATCTTCTTCTGGACGCCCGTGCACTTCTGGGCGCTGGCCCTGATGATCAAGGACGAGTACCGCGAGGTCGGGATTCCCATGCTGCCCGTGGTGCACGGCGACCGGCTGACGGTCGCGCAGATCGGCCTGTACGCCATCTACACGGTGGTGCTGTCGGTGATGCCGGTGTTCTTCCGCGAGGTCGGCGCGATCTACTTCGTGGCGGCGGCCGGGCTGGGCGGGTGGCTGCTGGTGCTGTCGTGGCGGCTGTACCGGCACGTGATGGCCGGGAACAAGGTCGAGCGGCGCGTGGCCGTGCCGCTGTACCTGTACTCGATGCTGTACCTGGCGCTGCTGTTCGTGGCGGGCGCGGCGGACCGCATGGTGTTCGCGCACCTGCTGTAACCACACTGGTGCGCCGTGCAGGCCTCGCCGTTCTCCCGGCGGGGCCTGCCTCATACGGACTCCGATTGAATGGGCTGCAAAGACCATTCAATCCGAGCGGATGCGAGAAGGAGCAAAACGGGTTCCGGACGTGGAGTTGGCAACCCGGTGCTGTTCCGGGTTGTTAACGAAACAAACGGAATCCGTATCATTGGTGCTTCATGGTGGACGATGTGGGCGGGGGTTGCTGCGTCCCTCATGCACGGCGCGCGGCGGCTGGGCATGATAGCGGGGTTCGGAAGGCGCGTCCGCCGGGCCGACTGGCAGGCCATCAGGACACTTGCCCGTTCCTCATGGTGTCTCATGGGGGGTATGCCTGACCGGTCGGTAGAATTCGGGGCGTGTGTTGTGCTCTGGCAGGACGCATGTGGGCGTTCCGTGTGACGCGCACAACCCCGTATGACGCTTTAGACTGCAAGCAGAGGAAAGGAGTGAAGTTGAACACCACCAAACACCGCCACAGCGGCACACGGAGGCGACCCATCACGCGGCCCATCGCGGCGGCGGCGCTGGGCGCCACACTGCTCACCGGCTGTCAGCAGGCCAACCAATCCCTGTTCATCGGGGACATGTCGTCTGCTTACAACCGCGAAATCTGGTGGATGAGCGTCTGGGCGATTGTCCTGTCGATCATCATCTTCGTCGGCGTGTCGTACGCGCTGTTCTACACCGTGCAGAAGTTCCGCGAGGACAGGCACGACGCGCCCCCCGCGCAGTTCCACGGGAACAACCGCCTGGAGGTCATCCTGGTGGCCGTGCCCGTGGTGATCGTGTTCGGCCTGAGCATCCTGACGGTGCGCTCCATGGCGATCCTGAACCCCACGCCCGAGCAGGCCACCAAGATCGACGTGCTGGGCAAGCAGTTCTGGTGGAACTTCGCGTACCCCGAAACCACCAGTGACGCGGGCGGCGTGGTCACCAACGGCAACGAGTTCATCATGCCGACCAAGCAGCCGGTCGCGCTGACCATCACCAGCGGCGACGTCATCCACGGCTTCTGGGCGCCGAACATCGGTGGCCAGCGCGCCGCGATGCCCGCCGTCAAGAAAACCTGGCAGGTGGACACGGAACGCGCCGGGGTGTACCAGGGCAACTGCTCGCAGCTGTGCGGCGGTTCGCACGCCAACATGCGGTACAAGGTCATCGCGCTCGATCAGGACCGCTACGACGCGACCCTGGCCGCCATGAAGGCCTACCGCGCCCCCGAACCCGACCCCGGCAGCGCCGAGGCTCGCGGGTACGCGCTGTTCATGCAGGGCAAGGCCAGCACGGCCGCCGTGGCCTGCGCCGCCTGCCACCGCGTGCAGGGCACGCCCGCCGCCGGTGTGGCCGGGCCGGACCTGAGCTTCTTCGGCACGCGCCGCACCCTGGGTGCCGGCATGTGGGAAGCCATGAGCGCCGCGCAGTGGACCGAGCCCAAGGCCAAAGAGCAGCTGCACGAGTGGATCAAGCACAGCCCCACCGTGAAACCCGGCAGCCTGATGCCCTCCTACGACGGCAGCGAGTACCTCAGCAAGGGCCAGAAACTCAAGGGCGGCGTCCTGACCGACGACGAGATTGACGATATCGCCGCGTACCTGCGCAGCCTGAAACTGCCCGAGGAAGCGGACTACTGGCGGGAAACGCCGGTCATCGGCGCGAACGCCAGCGGAGGCACCCAGTGACCGTTCAGCACGCACCCCTTCAGGAGTCCAGCGCCCGCCCCGGCGTGTGGGCGGTCCTGAAGGACTACATGATGACCACCGATCACAAGAAGATCGGAACGCTCTACATCCTGACCAGCATCATCGGGTTCGCCATCGCGGGCCTGCTGGCCGTGGGCATCCGCCTGCAGCTGGCCGTGCCGGACAACACCTTCCTGGTCGGGAACACCTACAACCAGGTGCTGACCCTGCACGCCGCGCTGATGATCTTCTTCTTCCTGATTCCGATCGGTCTGTTCGGCTTCGGGAACTGGTTCCTGCCGCTGCAACTCGGTATCCGTGACGTGGCGCTGCCGCGCATCAACACGTTCGCGGTGTGGCTGTTCATCTTCAGCCTGGTTCTGGTCATCACGGGCCTCGCCAACGGCGGCGCGCCCGGCGTCGGCTGGACCTTCTACTACCCCCTGAGCGTGGACGCCAACCAGACCGGCGTGGCCGTCCTGATGGTCGCACTGACCCTGAACGGCATCGCGTCGCTGCTGGGCAGCGCGAACTTCGCGGCGACCATCGTGAACATGCGCGCCCCCGGCATGAGCCTGTGGAAGATGCCCATCTTCGTGTGGAGCATCTTTGCGACCTCGATCCTGCAGCTGATCTCGCTGGGCGGCCTGACCGCCGCGGCGCTCGTCACGTACCTGGAACTGAAGCTGGGCCTGAGCATGTTCAACCCCGGCATCGGCGGCGTGCCCGTCATGTTCCAGCAGTTCTTCTGGTTCTACTCTCACCCGGCTGTGTACGTGATGCTGCTGCCGTACCTGGGCATCGGCGCGGAGATCGCCAGCACCATGGCCCGCAAGCCGCTGTTCGGGTACCGCGTGATGGTGTACTCGATCCTGGCGATCGTGCTGGTCAGCCTGCTGGTGTGGGTGCACCACATGTTCGCCGTGGGCCTGCCCGACGCCTGGCAGATCGCGTTCATGATCGCCACGCTGATCGTGGCCGTCCCGACCGGCGTGAAGATCTTCAACCTGATCGGCACCCTGTGGGGCGGGCGGATCGTCATGAAGAGCCCCACGTACTGGCTGGTGGGCTTCATCTTCAACTTCCTGATCGGCGGGATCACCGGCGTGAGCCTGGGCATGATTCCCTTCGATTACCAGGTCACCATGTCGTACTACGTCGTGGCGCACTTCCATAACGTGATGATGTTCGGCACGGCGTTCCTGGCGATGGGCGGCCTGTACTACTGGTGGCCCAAGATGACCGGCCGCTTCATGAGCGAGAAGCTGGGCCTGTGGCACTTCTGGCTGTTCATGATCGGCTCGTGGATGACCTTCCTGCCGCAGTACATCCTGGGTCTGCTGGGCATGCCGCGCCGTTACTACACCTACCCCGAAGGGAACTTCGCCTGGAGCGAACTGAACCTGATCAGCACGCTGGGCGCCCTCACGCTGCTGGCCGGCGGGATCGTGTGGGTGTGGAACATGCTGCAGAGCTTCCGCGCGCCCGCCACGGCCTCCCCCAACCCCTGGGGCGGTTTCACGCTGGAATGGACGGCGGCCAGCCCGCCCGCCGCGTACAACTTCGCGCACGAGTTCCCCACCAACTTCCCCACCGAACGCCCCCTGTACGACTGGGAGCAGAGCGGTGAGACCCTGACCCCCGTGGACCCCAAGAGCATTCACCTGCCCGTGGACAGCTGGGGCCCCTTCCTGACGGCCGCCGCGCTGCTGCTGATGGGCTACGGCCTGAGCTTCGGTTGGTTCACCAACTACACGCCCACCGGCGGCCTGAAGCCCTTCTTCGACGCCGCGCCCGGCCACGTGTTCGCGTCCATCGTGCTGTACCTGAGCATCCCGCTGTTCCTGTTCGCGATGTTCAAGTGGGCCGGTACGCGCGAGTACGACGTGCCCGTCGCGCACCACCACCTGACCAAGTACGACAACGGCTTCATGGGCATGAGCTGGTTCATCATCAGCGAAGTCGGTCTGTTCGGCGTGCTGATCGCCGGGTACGTGTACCTGCGCGTGATCGGGGCCGCCGAGCCGCCCGCGCTGCGCCCGAACATCTGGCTGGCCGCGCTGAACACCCTGGTGCTCGTCACGAGTTCCTTCGTGATTCACCGCGCCGAGCAGGACAACCACCACGGCAAGCTGACCCGCTTCCGCCTGGGCCTGTTCATCACGCTGATCCTGGGCGCCGTGTTCATGATCTTCCAGGTGTACGAGTTCACGCTGTTCGGCGTGGAAAGCGACTGGAAACAGAACCTGTGGCAGGCGTGCTTCTTCACCATCGTCGGCCTGCACGGTCTGCACATCCTGATCGGCGGCACCGGCGTGGCCCTGCCCTTCTACCAGGCCATGACCGGCAAGATGGACAAGTACAACCACGGTTCCATCACGCCCGCCAGCCTGTACTGGCACCTGGTGGACGTCGTGTGGCTGCTGATCGTCGCGATCTTCTACGCCTGGTAACCACAGACCGTAGGAGCGAAAGGGGGACGCCTGAGAGGGCGTCCCTTTCGCGTTGTGTGGGAGGCATCGTGTGGGCGGCAGGTCGGCGCTGCCTGCGTCCTGCTCCCCCGCCGTGGGACACGCCACCCCGCGCCTCTCCCCTACCCTGCGGGCATGACGGTTTCGCGTTGGTTGACGGCAGTGCTTCTGGTGGTGGCGGCGGCGCTGGCGGGACTGCTGGTGTACCGGCAGGTGACACCGGGCGTGCTGGGCGGGGACGCGCTGGACGTGCCGCTGGCCCTGCCCGCCCTGCCGCTGGTGGATGACCGGGGGGCGACGACGACGCTGGCCGCGTCGGACGGGCGGGTGCGGCTGGTGTTCTACGGGTTCGTGCGCTGCCCGGACGTGTGCCCGGTGACGCTGGCCAGCCTGAAGAACAGCCTCGCGGCGCTGTCGCCGGAGCAGCGCGGGCGGGTGCAGGTGCAGTTCGTCACGGTGGACCCGGCGTTCGACACGCCGGACGTGGTGCGGGCGTACCTGGACCGCTTTGATCCGGCGTTCACGGGCCTGACCGGGAAGGCGGCCACCATCGACGAGGCGGCGCGGGTGATGTTCGTGGCGAACGTGGCGCCCATGCCGGCCGGGGATCACAGCGCGCACATGGGCGGCGCGGCGCAGGGCGCGGGGGGAGCGCAGAACGCGGCGGCGGTCGGTGCGGGTGCGTCGGCGGCGGCGCGGCTGCACGGGGATCAGGTGAGCGTGGTGGACGGCCGGGGGCGGTTCGTGCGGGTGTACGGGAACGGGGCGGTAGTGGACGGCACGCTGGACCGTGACCTGCCGGGCCTGATCCGCGAGTACGCAACCCCGTGACGCGCGGCCGGGACGCGGCCGCCCGGCTGAAAAGACCGTATTCCGCTAGCAGCGAAGTTGCGATACACTCTCTGTTATGACCGAACCGCTCGACGCTGCCCTGCGTCCCAAGACCCTGACCGAGTACGTGGGCCAGGAGAAACTCAAGGACAAACTCGGCGTGTACCTGCAGGCCGCGCGGGGCCGCAAGGAAGCGCTGGACCACACCCTGCTGTTCGGGCCGCCCGGACTGGGCAAGACCACCCTGGCGCACATCATCGCCGCCGAACTGGGCGTGAACATCCGCGTGACCTCCGGCCCTGCCATCGAGAAACCCGGTGATCTGGCCGCCATCCTCACGAACAGCCTGGAGGAAGGCGACGTGCTGTTCATCGACGAGATCCACCGCCTGGGCCGCGTGGCCGAGGAACACCTGTACCCCGCCATGGAGGACTTCAAGCTGGACATCGTGCTGGGCCAGGGACCGGCGGCGCGCACCATCGAGCTGCCGCTGCCGCGCTTCACGCTGGTCGGCGCGACCACCCGCCCCGGCCTGATCAGCGCGCCCATGCGCAGCCGCTTCGGGATCATCGAACACCTGGAGTACTACACGCCCGAGGAAATCGCCCAGAACCTGACCCGTGACGCGCGCCTGCTGGGCTTCGGCCTGAGCGACGACGCCGCGCTGGAAGTCGGGGCACGCTCACGCGGCACCATGCGCATCGCCAAGCGCCTGCTGAGGCGCGTGCGCGACTACGCCGACGTGGCAGGCGAGACCACCATTGAACTGGGCCGCGCGCAGGACGCCCTGGACCGCCTGGGCCTGGACAGCGCCGGCCTGGACGACCGCGACAAGAAGTACCTGGAAACCCTGATTCACCGCTTCGCGGGCGGCCCGGTCGGCGTGGACACCCTGGCCACCGCCATCAGCGAGGACGCCCTGACCCTGGAAGACGTGTACGAACCGTACCTGATCCAGCTGGGCTTCATCAAACGCACGCCACGCGGCCGGGTGGCGACCGC
Source organism: Deinococcus seoulensis (assembly GCF_014648115.1). Classification (NCBI taxonomy): domain Bacteria; kingdom Thermotogati; phylum Deinococcota; class Deinococci; order Deinococcales; family Deinococcaceae; genus Deinococcus; species Deinococcus seoulensis. The sequence continues at coordinate 104,865 of NZ_BMQM01000007.1, read as the reverse complement.
GCACGCCTACGACCACCTGGGCCTGCCCGTCAGTGGCGCGGACGGCGACCTGGGCTTCTACACCAACTGAACGCCTCCCCTACACTTGAGGCATGAGTGAGTTGCAGGTACAGGTGTTCGGCACCCGCAAGAGCAAGGAGACGCGCGCCGCCGAGCGGTTCTTCAAGGAACGCAAGATCAAGATTCACTTCGTGGACCTGAACGAGCGGCCCATCGCGAAGGGCGAGCTCGGCCGGTTCGTGCAGAAGTTCGGCCTGAACGCCCTGCTGGACCTGACCGGCAAGGCGTACGAGCGCAGCAACCTCGCGTACCTGCGCACCACCGAGGACGGCGTGATCGCCAAGGTGATCGAGGACCCGGCGCTGCTGCGCCTGCCACTGGTGCGGGCCGGGAAGCACCTGACCGTCGGAGAGGACCTGGAAGGCTGGAAGGCCATGCTGGCCGGATCGTGACCCACCCCGACCCGGTGACAACCGACTGGCGGGGCGACACCCTGCGCCACGTGCGGGGGCTGATCCGGGAAGCGCTGCCCGGCGTGCAGGAGAGCGTGAAGTGGGCCAAACCCACCTCGCCCGGCGTGCCGGTCTGGGAGCACGCAGGGATCCTCTGCACGGGCGAGAGTTACGCGCGGGCCGTGAAACTCACGTTCCCGCGCGGGGCCAGCCTGCCCGACCCGGCGGGGCTGTTCAACGCCAGCCTGGACGGAAAGGTGCGCCGCGCCATCGACCTGCACGAAGGGGCCGCCCTGGACGACACTGCGTTCCGCGACCTGATCCGCGCTGCCGCCGCCGCGAACGAGCAGGCGCAGGCGGCGCGCAAACGCCGTTAGCCGTCCGGCGCGGCCGTCGGCCCGTACGTGAGGAGCAGCACGCCCGCGCCCAGTGAGCGGGTCTCCAGCAGGGTCAGGGGCAGGTGTTCCAGCGTGTCGAGAAGGCGCTTGCCGCGCCCCAGCACGACCGGGAAGACCATCAGGCGCAGTTCGTCCACCAGCCCACGGCGCAGGAGCGTCTGGGCGAGGGTGCCGCTGCCGTACACCAGCAGCGGGCCGCCCGGCTGCGCCTTGAGCGCCTGCACGTCTGCCAGCACGTCCGGCCCGAGTGAAGTGGCGTTCCACGCCAGCGGGCCGGGGCGGGTGGTCGCCACGTACTTCGGCAGGGCGTTCATGCGGTCCGCGAACGCGCCCGTCGCGGTCGGCCAGTACACGGCGAATTCCTCGTAGGTGGTGCGGCCCAGCAGCAGCGCGCCGCTGGCGAACAGTTCGTCGCGTTTGAACGGCCCGTCGTCCGGGTCGTACGGGGCGCGCCACGGCGAGTGTTCCTCGTAGACGCCGTCCAGGGACACGAACTCGGTGACGATCAGGGGACGCATGCGGTCTCCCCTCAGCCCTGCGCGGGCTCGATGCGGATACGGGTGTTGTGGAAGGTGCTCCCGCCGCCCAGGTCGGTGAGGGTCTGCGCGGTGAGCTCGTTGATGCTGCGCCCGTCCGGCGCGCTGAGGCCCCACCACGTGCCCTCCAGGATGGCCGCGCCGGGCTGCGCGGCGTCCGTGACCTTCACGCGGCGCTGCACGCTGCCGGTCTCGCTGGTCAGCGTGGCGAGCGCCCCGTCAGTCACGCCGGACGCCTGCGCGTCACTTGGGTGCAGCAGCAGGTGCGGTTCACCACCCTCGGCGCGGTTCAGGTTCGCCAGGTTGCCGTACGTGCTGTTCAGGAAGTGATGCGCGGGCGGCGTGAGCAGCCGCACCGGGTACTCGGCACTCAACGCCGCCAGGGGTTCACGGTGGGCGGGCGCGGGGCTGAGCTGCACCCGCCCGCTGGGCGTCTCCGCGCCGTGCGCGTACGGCAGGAACCCCTCGGGGAGGTTCAGGCGGACGCTGCCCTCGGCCTTCAACCTCTCGGGCGTGATGCCCGCCACGAGGGGGTGGTCGGTGGTCAGCAGCTCGGCCAGCAGGTCGTCCACCGTCCAGTACACGCTGGGCTCGGTGACGCCCAGGCGGCGCGCGAGTTCCTGGAACACCCAGGAGTTCGGGCGCGCCTCGCCGGGGGCGTCCAGCGTGGCGGGGTTGTAGCCCAGCCAGTGGTGCCCGTAGCTGGTGTACACGTCGGCGTGCTCGGCGAAGGTCGTGGCGGGCAGCAGGTAGTCGGCCAGCCGCGCCGTCTCAGTCATCGCCTGTTCCAGCACGACGACCAGCAGGTCATCGCGTTGCAGGCCCGCGCGGACCCGCCCGGCATCCGGGGCGACGACCGCCGGGTTGCAGTTGTAGATGAACGTCGCCCCGAAGCCCCGGTCCGGGTGCAGGGCGGCGGCGTACTCGTTCATGTTCACGCGCGCCGCGTCCGGGCGGATCAGGTGCGCGGCCCCCAGGCGGGCGCGGTTCAGCCGGAACGCGCCGCTGGTGCTCAGGGTGCAGCCTCCACCCCGATGCCGCCAGTCGCCGGTCAGGGCGGGGATCAGCGTCACGGCGCGGAGGTTCGTGCCGCCGTGCTCGTGGCGGGTCATGCCGTACCCCACCCGGAAGTACGTGGGCCGCGTCGTGCCGACCGCGCGGGCGAACGCACGGATCACGTCCGCGTCCAGCCCAGTCACCTGCGCGGTGCGCTCGGGGGTCCACTCGCGGGCCGCCTCACGCAGCTCCTCCACGCCGGTGGTCGCCTCGGCGATGTACGCCTCGTCCGTCCAGCCGTGCGCGAACAGTTCGTGCATCACGCCCAGCGCCAGCGCGGCGTCCGTGCCGGGCCGGATCTTCAGGTGCTCGTCCGCGAACGCCGCCGTGCGGTTGCGGTACGGATCCACGCACACGATCCGCGCCCCGGCCTTGCGGGCCGCCGTCAGGTGCGGCGTCAGGTGACTGTTCGTGCTCAGGGAATTGATGCCCCACAGCACGATCAGCCGCGCGTGCGCCACGTCCGCCGGGTCCACCCCGAAGCGCGTGCCGTAGCCCAGGCTCCAGGCCTCGGTGCCCGCCGTGGCGCAGATCGTCTCGTCCAGTTCCGGGGCGCCCAGCGCGCGGAACAGCGCGTGCACGTGCGTGCCCTCCATCAGGCCCATGGTCCCGGCGTAGTTGTAGCGCAGGATGCTGCCCGGCCCACGCGTGTCCAGCAGGGTGCGCAGACGCGCGGCGATGTCGTCCAGCGCCTCGTCCCAGGTCACGCGCGCCCAGACCGGCTCGGCGTCCGTCTTGGCGTTCACGCGTTTCAGGGGGTACAGCGGCCGGTCCGGGTGGTTCGCGCGGGCCGGGTAATGCACGGTCTTGGCGCACGCGAAGCCCTTCGTGACCGGGTGCGCGGCGTCCCCCGTCACCTTCAGCATCCGCTCCGGCCCGCCCGGCGCGGCGCGGCCCACCGTCACCTTCAGGCGGCAGGCGTCCGGGCAGTCCAGCGGGCAGGTGAGCAACACATCACGCGAAAGGGAATCGGGCGCGGTCATACCGGGAGAATACGCGCCCCCGCACCAAGTCGGGAGGGCCGGTTCAGGCGGACGGAGGCGGTGAGGTGGCGATCACGGGAACGCCCGCCACTCCCCTTCCGAGATGACCTGGGTGACGCCGTCCACGATCCGCAGGGCGCTCTGGTCGTCCAGGGCGTAGGCGGGCCCGCCGATCTGCGCGGCCCAGGCCTCGGCGTTGGGCATGCGGTTGTCGGGGAAGTCCGGGTAGTTCAGGTGCGGGAAGATCGAGACGTCCACGAGGCCCAGCCCGCGGTCGTCACCGTCCGCCCCGGCCCACGAGACGAACTGCGAACCGACGCGGGGCGTCAGGGCCATGCTGCCCGCACTGACGCCCACCCAGACGGTGTCCTTGAGCTCGGGGAGCAGGTCGGCCAGCCCGGACTGGCGCAGCCAGTGGGTCAGGAAGGTCGCGTCGCCGCCGTCCACGAGCAGCACGTCGGCGGCGCGCACCCACGCCTCCCACTGCTCGCGGGGGCGGTGCGGCAGCGCCAGGAGTTCCAGCAGGCCCACGCTGGCCCAGCCCAGGTCCACCATCGGGGCGGGGCTGCGTCCGGCGACGAAACGCCACGCGGTGTCGGGCGTGCACCAGGGGTGGCCGTGCTGCGCGGTGGGAATGCACAGCGCCCGGCACTCGGCGATGGGTCTGCTCAGCATCTCCACGAGCGCGGCGTGAATGCTGGCGTTCGTGACCCCACCGGAGGTCAGCAGCAGCTTCATGGGGAGCGGGGCAGGTTCACCTGCCAGGACACGCCGTGCGGGTCGTTCAGCCACGCGAAGCGGGTGCTGAAGCCGTAGTCGTCCGGGGGCATCAGGTACGCGCCGCCCGCCCCGAGCGTGTCGCACACCCGGTCGAATTCCTCGCAGGTGTCGCAGTCGAGGAACAGGGACGTGGACGGCGTGAACGTGAAGGCGTGCGGGATGGGCGAGTCGGTGATGCGCACGCGCTGCCCGCTCAGTTCCAGTTCGGCCATCTGCACGCGCCCGTCTGGGGTGTCCTGGCGGTGCAGGAGGCGCGCGCCGGGCAGGGTGAGGTACAGCGCCAGGGCGGGCGTGGCCTCACCCTGAAACATCAGGAAGGGCGTGACGGCCCGCATCAGCGGGTGGCGGGGAGGACGTTCATCATCCAGTGGTGCCCGTAGCGGTCGGTCAGCTGCCCGAAGGTCCCTTCCCAGAACGAGGGGCTCAGGGGGTGCGTGACCGTGCCGCCCTGCGCCAGCGCGTCGAAGACCTGCCGGGCGTGTTCGAGGTCGTGGCTGGTCAGGGCCAGGGTGACGCTGTGGGTGCGGCCCACGTCCTCGGTCATGTCCGAGGCACTCAGGGTCAGGGCGCCGCTGGTGAGGCTGCCGTGCAGGATGCGGTTCTGCTTGTCAGGGGGGAAGTGCGCGGCGACCGGGGATTCCGCGATGGTCATGAGGTCCAGGGTGCCGCCCAGGCAGGACCGGTAGAACTCCAGGGCCTCACGGGCCTGTCCGTCAAAGCCGAGGTAGGGGTGCAGCTGCATGGGTGACCTCCCGGCGGGAGGACGTCCCGCCTGAATGTGGTGAATCTGACGATGCAGGATTAGCCTAGAACAGAATCAGCCTGATCGCAAGCGGTGACAGCAAACTGGGAGAGAAGCCCGCGCCGCCTCTCCCCAGCCTCATACGGACTCCGTTTATTTCGCCCTCCACCCGGAAGGGCGCCGGGTTGCCAACTCCACGTCCGGAACCCGCTTTTCTCCTACTCGCTCTTCTACGAAGCTCTACGAGTCCGCTCATATTGAATAGGCTGCAAAGCCCATTCAACCGGAATCCGTGTCAGACCGTGAAGGTCACGCCGGTCAGGCGTTCGGACAGCGCCCAGAGGTTCGCGGCGTCCTGCGTGTCGTGCGAGCGGGCGTTCGAGTCGACCTGCTGAGGGTTCCCGCCGAGTTGCAGCAGGCCGCTGGGGCCGTAGTACGCGCCGCCCGTCACGTCCGGGGCGGTCGCGGCGTACAGGCTGGGCAGTGCGCCCATCGCCTGCGGCTGCGCGAACAGGCGGTTGGCGAGATTCGAGCCCTGGCTGTCGCCCTGCAACCCGGTGGCGGCCCAGCCGGGGTGTGCGGCGACGGCCAGCACGTCCTTCCCGGTGGCGTTCAGGCGGCGTTGCAGTTCGTGCGTGAACAGCAGGTTCGCCAGTTTGCTCTGCCCGTAGGCGGGCATGGGTACGTAGGGCCGGGCATGCCAGTTGGCGTCCGCGAGGTTCAGCTCCCCGAAGCGGTGCGCCATGGAACTGACGGTCACGACCCGTGCGCCCGCCGTGCGCTCCAGCGTGGGCATCAGCTGCGCGGTCAGGGCGAAGTGGCCCAGGTGGTTCACGCCGAACTGCGTCTCGAACCCCTGCGCGGTGCGGCCCAGGGGGGGCACCATGATCCCGGCGTTGTTCACCAGGATGTCCAGCCGGTCGTACCGCGCCCGGAAGGCGTCCGCGAAGGCCTTCACGGAGTCCAGGTCACCCAGGTCCAGGGGCATCAGGACAACCTCGCCCTTCGGGTTCAGGGCGCGGATACCGGCGGCGGCCTTCTCTGCTTTCTGGGCGCTCCGGCAGGCCATGATCACGGTCGCGCCGCGCAGGGCCAGTGCACGCGAGGTTTCCAGGCCCAGGCCGCTGTTCGCGCCGGTCACGATCACGACCCGGCCGGTCTGGTCCGGCACGTCGGCTTCCGTCCACGCGCTGCCGGTCCGGCCCTTCAGGAGGTACGCGAGCGGCCCCAGCGTGTTCACGAACAGGCCCGCGCGCCACGCCGCCTTGCTGCCGCGCACGGCGTCCGGGCGGCGCAGGTTCAGGTCGGTCCACGCGGCGGCGAACAGGCCTGCCTGCACCAGTCCGGCCGTGATCAGGCCTGCTTTCTGAGAGGTGGAGAGGTCATTGAATCGCTTGATGGGCATGCCCGGCATCCTGGCAGGGTCAGATGAAGGCGTGGGTGCCGTTCACCTGAAGGAACGCTGGGAATCCGGGGATGCCCTTCCCGGCGGCGCGGTCATACGGACTGCCGTTTATTTCGCCCGCAGATCGGAACACCACCGATCTGCCAACTCCACGTCCGGAATCCGTTTCTCTCCTACTCTGCGGAGCAGCTCTACGAGTCGCATCCACTCGGACCCAGCGGGCTTTGCAGCCCATTCAATCGGAGTCCGTATCAGTCCCAGACCGGCCGGGCGCTCTCGGGGTTGGCGAGGCGCGCGGACTCGCCCTGCTCCAGCCCGGCGATGCGCGTCATGTCCTCGTCGGTCAGGCGCAGGGTCAGGGCGCCCAGGTTGCTCTGCAGGTTCTTGCGTTTGGTGCTGGACGGAATCACCGAGTACTCCTGCGCCAGCGCCCAGGCGAGCGCCACCTGCGCGGGCGTGGCGCGGTGCGCGCGGGCGATGTCCTGCATGACCGGGTCGTCCATGACCTTCCCGACCGCCAGCGTCATGTACGACGTCAGGTGAATGCCCTCGCCCCGCGCGAACTCCGCCAGTCGGCGGTTCTGGAGGTACGGGTGGATCTCCACCTGGTTCGTGGCGATGGGCACGTCACCCAGGATGGCGCGCGCCTGCTTCAGGCCCTCGATGTTGAAGTTCGACACGCCGATCTGCCGCGTCAGGCCCTGATCCAGCCCGTCCGCCAGGGCTTTCAGGTACTCCTCGGGTTTCACCGGGCCGTTCGGGACGGGCCAGTGGATCAGGGTCAGGTCCACCGATTCCACGCCCAGTTTCTCCACGCTGTCCTGCAGGCTGGCGACCAGACTGCTGCGGCTGTAATTGTCGGGTTTGATCTTGGTGGTCAGAAAGAGTTCGTCACGGTGAATGCCGCTCTCGGCCAGCACCTCGCCGATCTCGGCCTCGTTACCGTAGCCCTGCGCGGTGTCGATGGCGCGGTACCCCACGTCCAGCGCGGCGCGCACGGAATCCATCACGACCTGATTCTTCAGGCGGAACGTGCCCAGACCGAACTTCGGAACGGAACCAAACTTGTCGGTGCTCATACGGCGCACTATCCACCTGTGCGGGCCGGGAACTCAAGGTGCGCGCCGCGTGCATGAAGGGAGCGTGACGGGAGGCCTCCGGTCAGCGGTCACGCAACCGCCACAGCAACCGCAGCGAGAACAGCAGTCCGCCCACGACACTGACGGCGTCCCGGTGCAGCAGCAGTCCGGCCAGCAGCGCCAGCGGCCCGACCAGCCAGCCGGTCAGCCACACCCACGTCCGCCAGGGCAGCCGGACGCTGCCCAGCAGCTCGAACAGACCGTCGGTCAGCAGATCCCACATGGTAATCAGTACGCAGCGGCGGGCGGCCGAGTTGCGGGGCCGCGCCGCCCCGGTTCTCGCGTGTCCGGGCGGGATAGACTGCCCCCTATGATCGGAAAGACTTACAAGACGATGCTGGGTGACCGGGAACTGAGCATCGAGACGGGCAAACTGGCCAAGCTGGTCAGTGGCAGCGTGACCCTGCGCTACGGGGACACCATGCTGCTGGTGACGGCGCAGGCGCGCGAGGAGCGCAGCACGCTGGACTTCCTGCCGCTGACCGTGGAGTTCGAGGAGCGTCACTACGCGGTCGGGAAGATCCCCGGTAGTTTCCACCGCCGTGAGGGTCGCCCCGGCGAGAAGGCGATCCTGTCGGCGCGCATCACGGACCGGCAGATCCGCCCGCTGTTCCCCAAGGGTTACCGTCACGAGACGCAGGTGATCATCACGGTCATCAGCGCCGATCAGCAGAACCTGCCGGACGTGCTGGGGCCGATCGGGGCGTCGGCGGCGCTGAGCATCAGCGATATTCCCTGGGCGGGGCCGACCGCCTGCGTGCGTGTGGGGCAACTGGACGGTCAGTTCGTGCTGAACCCCACCGCCGATCAGCTGGAGCGCAGCACCCTGGATCTCGTGGTGGCGGGCACGCGTGAGGCCGTGATGATGGTCGAGGCGGGCGCACAGGGGGCCAGCGAGGAGGACCTCGTGGCGGCCATCGAGTTCGCGCACGCGGGCATGCAGGGTGTCATCGACCTGATCGAGACGATGCGCGCCGAGCTGGGTCAGGAGAAGTTCAACATTCTGGCCGAGGGTGACCTGAGCACCGACCTGGTGCCCGAGGTGGCTGAGGCCGCCCGCGCCGCCGGTCTGCGCGACGCGCTGCTGACCGTGAAGAAGAAAGACCGCAGCGCCCGCACGAAGGCCGTGCGTGACGCCGTGATCGCCGCGCGCGTGCCGAACCCCGACGCCGAGGGCGCCGCCGAGCAGACCGCGGCCCTGAAGGCGGCGTTCGGGAAGGTCGAGAAGCAGGAACTGCGCCGCCTGATCCTGGAAGACGACCTGCGCGCCGACGGCCGCAACAGCCGGACCGTGCGGCCCATCTGGATCGAGGCCCGCCCCCTGCCCCGCGCGCACGGCAGCGCGATCTTCACGCGCGGCGAGACGCAGGTGCTGGGCGTGGCGACACTGGGCACCGAGCGTGACAACCTGCTGGTGGACGACCTGACCACCGACGAGAACGACAAGTTCCTGCTGCACTACAACTTCCCGCCGTACTCCACGGGCGAGGTCAAGCGCATGGGCGGGCAGTCCCGCCGCGAGATCGGGCACGGGAACCTCGCCAAGCGCGCCATCCGCGCGGTCCTCCCGACCTTCGAGGAGTTCCCGTACGTGATCCGACTGGTGGGCGAGGTGCTGGAATCCAACGGCAGCAGCAGCATGGCGACCGTGTGCGCCGGAACGCTGGCCCTGATGGACGCCGGCGTGCCCATCAAGGCGCCGGTGGCGGGCGTGGCGATGGGCCTCGTGATGGAAGGCGAGAAGTACCGCGTCCTGACCGACATCCTGGGCCTGGAAGACGCGCTGGGCGACATGGACTTCAAGGTCTGCGGCACCGCCGAGGGCGTCACGGCCCTGCAGATGGACATCAAGGTGGGCGGCATCACCCCGCAGGTCATGCGTGAGGCGCTCGCGCAGGCCCGCGACGGCCGCCTGCACATCCTGGGCAAGATGGCCGAGGTGCTGGCCGCGCCCCGCACGGAACTCAGCCCGACCGCGCCGCGCATCGTGAGCCTCAAGATCAACCCGGAACTGATCGGGAAGGTCATCGGGCCCGGCGGCAAGCAGATCCGCGAACTGGAGGCCATGGGCGCCCAGGTCACGGTCGAGGAAGACGGCACCGTGCGCATCTTCAGCGCCGACGGCAGCGCCGCCGAGGCCGTGAAGGCGAAGATCGAGAGCATCACCCGCGAGGCGAAAGTCGGCGAGGAATTCGACGGCACCGTCGTGAAGACCGCGCCGTTCGGGGCGTTCGTGAACCTGTACCCCGGCCAGGACGGCATGCTGCACATCAGCCAGATGAGCGAGGAACGCATCAATGCCGTCGAGGACGTCCTGAACGTCGGCGACAAACTGCGCGTCAAGATCGCCGGAATCGACGACCGGGGCAAGATCGACCTGATCCGCCCGGAACTCGAAGGGAAGATCGCGCCCCGCGAACCCCGCGCGCCCCGCCCCGGCGGGGACCGTGGCGGCCGCCCGCCCCGCCGCGACTGAGGTTCATGGTTGAACGTTGATGGTTGATGGACGGGGGGCTGCGGCTCCCCGTTCTTCCATGACTAGCTTCTGTGGCCTGCTGCCGCCTCAGCGTTTCAGCAGGCGGCCCAGGACCAGCGCGGTGCCCAGGCCACCCGCGAGCAGCACCGCCAGCAGGGCGTACAGCGGCGCGCCCTGGGTCAGCAGCACGCCCATCAGCGCGAAGGTCAGCAGTTCGCCTGCCACGCCGGGCCAGGACACGCGCGGCAGGCTGCGGCCCAGCAGGATCACGCTGCTGAACGCCAGGGCGGCGGCCAGCAGCGTGATCAGCCAGTGCAGGAAGCTCATGCGCCCAGTGTAGCGGGGGTGGGGGGCGTCAGCGGATGGTGGTCTGGAAGCAGGTGGTGACGGTCTCTCCGGCGGTCAGGACGCCCAGGTTCACGCTGAGCGCGCCGCTTCCGAAGGTGCCACCCACGCCGGTCAGGGTGGCCGCGTCACTCTTCAGGTAGCTGGTGAGGGCGCCGCGCGTGAGCTTCACGCCGAAGCCGGTGTCGGTGCCGGGCTCGTCGGCGTCGTAGCCGTCCAGGCGGGCGGCGACGTTCCCCGGCACGGCGTCCTTCACGACGTACCCGGTCGGGGCGCCCAGGTCCGCGCCGCCCAGGTTGCGGGTGGTCAGGCAGTACTCCAGGATCTCGCCGGGCTTGCCGCCGCCGCTGGTGCCGAACGCCGTTCCCGTGCTGACGTTCCGCACTTCCTTGCTGACGCTGGTCAGGATCAGGCGGGTGTCGGTGGGGGCCGAGGTGTTGTTCCCCAGGACCGTCTCGCCGGGCAGGGCGACGCTGGCCGTGTTCTGCACGCTGGTCAGGCCGCCCGTGACCTGCGCCTCGCCGGGCGCGGCGGCCGTGACAGTCAGGGTCTGCTGGGCACTCCCGGCCAGGGACAGCAGGGACCACGTGACGGTGCGGGTGGCGCTGTCGTACGTGCCGCCGTTACTGGCGCTGGCGAAGGTCAGTCCGGTGGGCAGCGTGTCGGTCACGGTGTACGCGGCGGCAGGCAACCCCAGGAGGTTCGTGACCGTGATCGTGAACGTCAGGGCCTCGCCGGGCACGGCGAAGGCAGGGCCGGTCTTCGTGACGCTCAGGTCCGTGATGGAGGACACGGGCACGGTGTACGTGGCGGGCGTGAGGTCGGTCGCCCCGTTGTTGTCGGTGGCAGTGAAGGTGAACGTGGCGTTCCCGGAGAAACCGGGGGTGGGCCGGAAGGTCAGCGTGGAGGCCTGCGCGGGCGTCAGGACGGCCCCAGCGGTCACGGGGGTCAGGCCGTCCGCGAACAGCAGCGTGCCCTGCGTCGCCAGAGGCAGCGTGGAGACCGTGAACGACTGGATGGTGCCGCCCGCGACGTCCGAGGCGCTCAGCGGGGCGATGCTGGCCGCGCCGGTGCCGGTCAGGGCCGCGTTCGTCACGTCGAGCGCCGTGGGCGGCACGTTGCAGCCCTTGGCTTTCAGCATGAAGTCGTCGAACAGGACCATGTCGCCCGGGTAGGGGGTGCCGTTGTCGTAGCCGGTCGCGCCCGGTGCGTAGGGATACACGCGCACGTAGTAGGTGGTGGCGGGTTGCAGCGCGATCAGGTTGTCGGCATTCCAGTGCAGGAACGTCTGCGCGTAGTTGCCCTGGTTCGAGTACGACGCGGCGTCGGCGGTGCTGGCCAGTCCGTTGTCGAAGCTGATGGCGGCCCTGAGGACCGTGGGGCCTGTGAAGGCGGCGTTCGTGGCGATCTCCAGGCGGACGCGGTACGCGCCGGTTGCCTGCACGTTGCTGGGGCTGCTGTAAACCATGGCGCCCAGGCCGTACAGTTCGACGTACTGCCCGCCGAAGTTGGAGGTGGTCGTGAAGGCGTACTGGAGGTACTTGCCGGTGTTCACGCCAGCGTCCAGGGTGCTGCGCCGCAGGTTCAGGTCGTAGGAGTTGATGGCGGCGGTGACGCCCGTGACGGCCTCGTTCGCGGCGGACGCGCCGACCGCGCCGGCCGGGTTGTTCACGGCGGGTTCGATGACCCCGGCCGGGCTGGTGCCGCCGCTGCCGTTGTGGTCCCAGCGGGCGAAGATGTCGGCGTAGGCGTTCGTGCCGGGGTTCGGGCGGCACAGGCTGGCCGGGAAGGGGTCGGTGGGTGTGGGGTTCACGGTGTTGGTGTCGGTGGCGCTGTTGTTGCCGGGGGTGGGGTCCACGGTTCCGCTGGGCGCGGTGATGGTGGCGACGTTCGAGACGCTGCCGGTGGCCGTCACGTTGGTGGTCAGGGTCAGCTCGTAGAACTGCCCGCTGTTCAGGGTGGGCAGCGCGTACCCGGCCTGCAACTGGGCGGTGGTGGGGGTCGTGCCGGACGTGCACTGGCCCGGCGTGCCGGAGCAGGTCAGGTTCAGGACCGTCAGGCCGCTCACGGCCGCATCCCGCAGGACGGCGCCGGTCACGCTGCTGGGGCCGTTGTTCGTGACCCGGATGGTGTAACTGGTGGGGGTGTTCGCGTTCACGCTGGTCACGCCGTCGGTCTTGGTGACGCTCAGGTCGGCGGCGGGCGTGATGGTCAGGCGGTAATCCTCGACCTCGCCGCTGTCCAGGCGGCCGGTGGGGTCCTGCACGCCGGTCGTGTCGTAACTGGCGCGCAGGCGCACGTAGTTCGTGCCGGCGCTCAGGCCGCTCAGGCCCGACCAGTTCAGGGTGACGCTGGTCGCGCCGGACGCGAACGCCGCGCAGGCCCGCTCGCCCGTGTCGAAGGTGCCGCCCCGGTCGAAGTCGATCCAGCCGCACACCTGCCCGGCGGCGCTGGCCCCGCTGATCGGGACGGTCAGGGCGTAACTGGTGGCGCTGGCATTGATGGCTGGGAATGTCGTGACCGCGTCCTCGTCGGCGCCGTCGCCGTTCGTACCAGTGTTGTCTGCGCCTGCCGTCACGGCGCTGGGGCTGGGCGTGACGGCCGTCCCACCGTTCAGGGTGTCGGGATTCTCGGCGTCGATGGTCGCGCCCAGTTTCAGGTCGCCCAGCACGTGGCTGGCGGCGGCCACCGGGTCGTAACTGGCGGGCGCATCCCCGAAGTCCTCGGAGACGCTGACCGCGAAGTTGGTGGCGTCGGCGCCGATGCTGGCGTTGCGGGTCGATCCGGCCGCGTAATTGACACTGTCGTACCCGGGGATGGGGTACACGCGGCTGGCCGTGCCGCTCAGGACGCGCACGATGGTCATGGACACGTCGAAGTTCAGCTGGGTGTACGTGCCGTTCACCTGCACGCTGCCGCACCCGGCGGCCAGTCCGGTGGCGGGCGTGCAGGTGCCCTGGATGTAGTCGCTGCCGGAGCGGAACGCGGCGGCTCCCAGTTGCGGCTGTCCTCCGACGGTGGTGATCGCCAGGTTGGCGGGCGTGCCGAGCAGGGTCATGCTGCCCCCGGCGTTCGTCAGGCGGAAGTTCGTGGCGATCCCCCAGGCGTCCACCGTTCCGACAGAGGAGTTCCCGCCCAGGCCGGACAGGTGCAGCACGGGGTTGGTGACGGGCCGCGTGAACGTGACGGTCAGTTTGCCCCGGTCGCAGGTGGCGGCGCTGTCGAGCGCACTGCTGCCGGGGTAGCAGGTCGTGTCGGCGTAGAAGCGGATGTACTGCACCTGCGACGTGTTGTTCGGGTTGGTGACGGAGTACGTGCTGAACGATCCGTTCTGGCGGGTGTCGCGGGTCAGCAGCGCCACGCCGTCCACGTCACTGGTCGTGAAGTTCGGCGAGTACCCCGTGTACGTTCCGGCGCGTGCACTGATTGCGGTCTTGATGGCGCCTGCGCCGTCGTTCACGTACAGGGAGTTCTGGTTGGCGGCCGTGTCCCTGGCAGCCGTGAAGGTGGTGCCCAGGCCCGAACGGAAGGTTGCGGAGGCCGTCCCGCCGGTGTAGTTGCTGGCGGTCGTCTGGAAGGTGCCGGCCGTGCCGCTCCAGGTGGTGGCCGTGGGGCTCAGGTCGCCGACGATCTGGTAGGCCCCGGCAAGGCTGGTTACGGTCAGGGCGGCGGCGGTCAGCAGGGTGCGCCAGACTGGGCGGCGGGCCGGGCGGGTGGGTGAGGGTGTCGTCGTCACGGGCCACTTCCTTGCGTGCTGGGAATGTGAGGGTCACGGGCAGGGGCGTGCGGGCGGTTCACTGCACAGTTACCACGAAGTCGGCCGTGAGGGTAGTGCCGGGTGCGACCGGGTCGGGCAGGTTGTTGCTGTCGGTGTCGGGGGCGATGTCGATGATGGTTCCGGCGGGCAGTCCGGCGGCGGGGGGCGTGGCCGTCCAGGTGCCGGTGTTGCCGCCGACGCGGTAGATGGTGCGGGTGGGCAGCGGGTTGACGCTGAAGCTTTTCAGGGTGGTGTTGGTGGGGACGGTGTCGCGCAGGAACAGCGGGACGGGGGTGTTGTAGTTGTTCTTGGCGATGATGCGGTACGCGATGTCTTCCTGGGTGCGGGCGCCGGTCAGGCCGGTGGCGGTGTACCCGGCGGGGTTGTCGATGCCGTTGCGGGGGTCGCTGCCGGCCGTGACGCCGGTCTTCGCGGCGAATTTGGCGACGGCGACGTTCCCGGTGGGCGTGACGCGGATCAGGTCGTTGGGGTCGGTGACGCTGGTCTGGCTGTAGTTGCCGGTGGCGGTCTGCGTGACGGTGTAGTCGGCGGCCCGCGTACCGGCGGGGATGGTCACGGCGGCCACGAAGGTGCTCTCGCTGCCGGCGGCCAGGACGGGCGTGATGAAGGTGTTGTAGTCGGGGCTGGCGGGGTTGGTGTTCAGGCGGGGCAGCAGTGTGGTGCCGTCGGCGGCGTAGTACTGGATGGGCAGGGTGGTCGTGGCGCCCGTGACGGCGTCGGTGACGGTCACGCTGCCGCTCAGGGCGTAGCTGTCGTTGTACTGGCCGTTGTTCACGACGTCCATGGGGAAGGCGGCGGTGGCGTCGGTGCTGACGCTGCTGCTGCCGTCGGTGGCGGCGCCGCTGGGGTCCACGGTCTGCACGGGGGTGGGGGTGGCGACCGCGCCGAGGGTGGGGGTGGTGTCTCCGAACTGCGCGGCGGGCGGCACGACCGTGTCGCGGGTGGAGTTGTTCGAGGTGAGGTCGGCGTCGTTCAGGGAGTCCGCGCCGATCAGGACGCTGTACGAGGGGATGGCGGCGCTGTCGTCGGGGTCGGGGAAGGTGACCTCGGTGCGGTACACGGACTGGGTGCCGCTGGGGACGATCAGGGTGGGATACGTGGCGACCGTGGGGTTGGCAGGGTCGGTGGAGGGCAGGATGACGCTGCCGGTCACGGGGTCCAGGAAGCGGACGGTCACGCCGGTCGTGGTGTTCGTGAAGGTGCCGGTGGCGGCGTCGAAGGTGTAGGCGGGGTCGGCGGTGCCGTCGGCCAGCGCAGGGAACAGTTGCACGCGGTCTTCGAGGATGCCGCCGTTGGACAGGGTGTTCGTGAACACGACGGTGTCGGCGGTGGTGTTGGTGTCGGCCTGCGGGTACGCGATCTGCTCGTCGCCGGAGATCCGGGCGATGGGCGTGCCGCCGGGGGTGGGGTCGGTGGTGGGCGTGCCGGGCGTCACGTAGCCGCTGCTGGGCAGGACCGGGTCGGGCGTGTCGGCGGTACCGGCGGTGACGGTGGGCACCGTGACGCTGCTGATGGGCGGCAGCAGGGCCGGGTTGCTGATGGGCGTGCCGACCGAGTCGACGGGCGTGGTCGCGCCGCCGCCAGCGGTGTTGTCGAGACTGGGGGTGTACACGGTGACGCGCGTGAATTGCAGGTCGGTGTTCACCGTCTTGCTCTCTTCCTGGTTGGTGGTGCCGCTGGCGTAGCCGTTGCCGGGCGTGACGAGCGGGTCGGCCCCGGCAGTGCCGAGCACGGTGCCTTCGGGGGACGCGCCGAACACGCTGTCCTTGTTGATCTGGCTGGGGCTGGTGGGCAGGGTGATGACCTGCACGATCCGCACGCGGCCCTCGTCGGTGCCGCTGGTGGCGGGGTTGTCGGCGGGAACGGTCACGGCGCTGCCCAGGGTGATCTCGCTGCCCCGGGTGCCGTCGGCGTTCAGGCGGTAGTACTGGACGGTCGCGCCGGTGTCGCTGCCGGTGGTGTCGGCGTTCAGGATGATGTTCAGCGGGACGTTCCCGTTGTTCAGCAGGGCGTAGTCGGTGGTGATGACCTGTCCGGGAACGGCGTTGGCGGTGACGACGGTGGTGGTGCCCAGCACGGTCTGCGTGCCGCCGTCGGTGGCGCCGCTCAGGTAGGTCACGTCGAAGTCGGGTCGGGGCAGCACGACGGTCGAGACGGTGTTCGAGGCGCTGCTCAGTTGCGTGGCGGTATTGCGGGGGTCGGGGAATTCGGCGGTGGCGGTGTTGGTGATGGTCGTGCCGGCCAGGGTGCCGGCGGCGTGCGCAGAACCGGCGGCCAGGGCGGCCAACAGGGCGAGGATTCGGGGAGTGTGTTGCATGGTGTTCCTCCGGTTCTGCGGCGCGGGTGTCTGAGGGTGGAGCCAGCAGGGTGTGGGGTCTGCCTGGGCAGTGAGTGGGCGGCGAGGGGGGCGGTGGGTTCCGGGCGGGGGGGGCGCGCAGTCGGGGCCTGGGGGCCGGGCGGCCGGTGGGCGGCGGTGTGGCCGCGCGTCTCATGAAGGGTAGGCCAGTGGTTCTTACCTCTGAGTTGCGGGCCGGGCTGCATGAAGGCGGCGTCCGCACGGGAGGCCGAATCCGTTTTTCTGCGTCCCAGTGGGCGCCCGGCACCTTCATTCCGGTTTTGTAAGACGGACTGACAGACGGATGAAGACCGCCTTCATGGTGGGCTGGCCTGATCTGGCACGCAGGTGGTGGCGGCCTGTCAGGTCGCCCATTCCGCTGTTTTTTTGATCCGGTTCAAACAACGCCGCCCTGGTCGGTGCCGGGCGCCTGCCTCTCTCATGAACGCCCGTCTGGCCCACCCCGGGGGGGGTGGGGGGTATAGGGGGTATTGGCCCAGCAGGGCCGCCCCCAGGCCATCCTGTGAACACGGGGAATGGGGGGTATCCCGCCCGACGTGGGGGCAAAGAAGAGGGCGTCACCGCAGACGTGGTCCACGGTGACGCCCACCCGCAGGGGCGCGGTGATCAGTTCAGGGGTTGAATCTCGTCCGGTGAGGGGGCAGGCGTGCCGGGCAGGGGGGTCAGTTCATCCGGGTCCGGCAACGGTTCCGGCGGCGCGGGGTCCGGGATCGCGGCAGGCAGGTCGGAATCCGGCAGCGGTTCCGGCGGGGCGGGGTCCGGGAAGGGCTGGGGCGCGCCGTCCTGACCGGCACCGCTCCGACCCGCAGCGTCCTGTGCGCCCCCGTTCTGGGCAGCGCCGTCCTGGGCACTGCCGTCCTGTCCGCCGTCCGGTAGGGCAGGAATGTCCTGCACGCCGACCTCTGTGGACGGGTCGTCCGGCAGGGCGCTGTCCGGTTGCGTGTCGGGCGGCGTGTCCGGCGTGGCAAGGTCCTGACCGCGCGTGTCCTGGCCGGGCGTGTCCTGCACCTGCGGGGCGGGTGCCTGCGCGGGGGTGTTGCGGCGCGGGAAGAACCCGCTGCGCGTTCCGCCGCTGCCGTCGCGGGCCACGGGTTCCTGATCGGCCTGATCGGCACGGAAGGCCATGTTCACCTGCCGCACCACGCGGTACGTGATGCCCGGCGGTTCCCGGAACGAGACGGGCGACTGCCCCTGGAGCGCCCCGGCGACCGCCTGTTGCCAGATGGGCGTGGGAATCTCGCCGCTGTACGCCCAGGCGGGCAGTGACCCGCCCTCCTGACGACCCACCCAGACGGCCCCGGCGACGGTGGGGGTCACCCCGGCGAACCACAGGTCCTTGATGTCGTTGGTGGTGCCGGTCTTCCCGCCGACCGGCCAGCCCGGAATCTGCGCGCGGGTGGCCAGGCCTCCCTGGGCGGGCGTCAGGTCGTTCACGACGCCGCGCAGCATGTCCAGGCCCAGCCAGGCGGTCTGGGCGTCCCAGACGCGGCGGGGCGTGGGGGCGGGGCGGGCGTACAGGACCTTGCCGCGCGGGTCCTCGACCCGGCGGACCAGGCTGGGCGCGTAGTACAGGCCGCCGTTCGCGAAGGTGGCGTACGCGGCGGCCATCTGCAGCGGGCTGGCTTCCAGCGTGCCGATGGTCAGGGACAGGCCCCCGTCGGCGGGCGGCGTGAGGCCCAGTTCACGCAGTTTCGCCTCGAAGGTCGGCACGCCGAGTTCCTGCCCGATCCGCACGGTGGGCAGGTTCAGGCTGTGATCCAGCGAGTACCGCATGGTCACGTAGCGGCCGGTCCAGCGGCGGTCGTAGTTCATGGGCTGGTACGTGCCGCTGATGGGTGCGTCGAGGACCGTGTCGCTCTGCTTCCAGCCTTTTTGCAGGGCCAGGGTGTACAGCAGCGGCTTGATGGAACTGCCCACCTGCCGCCGGGCCTGCGTGGCATTGTTCCAGTCGCCGGGGCGGCCGTCCGTGAGTTTCTGCCCGACCAGCGCCAGCACCTCGCCGCTGTCCGGGCGGACCAGGGCGGCGCCCAGGGTGGCACCGTCCGGCAGGTCGGCGCTCCGGCTGGCCTGCTCGGCCGCCGCCTGCGCCTGGGCACTCATGCCGGTGTAGATGCGCCCCCCGGCGTACAGGGCCTTGCGGCCGATGATGGGCAGCAGTTCCTTCTCGACGGCCTGCAGGTAGTACTGGTTCGGGTAGCGGCGCACGCCCTCCAGCAGCGTCAGGTTCTCCCCGAGGCGGGAGGGGCGTTCCAGCACGGCCGAGCGCAACGTGCCGTCGTCGTTCCAGCCGATGCGCCACCCGGCCGGGTAGATGGGGGTCTTCCAGGCGGCGTTCGCCTCGGCCTGCGTGATCTGGCCGTCCTCGACCATGCGCGACAGCAGGTCCTTCATCAGGGGCCGGTACGCCTGGAAGCTCTTGTAGCGGCTGTTCGGCGCGGGAATCAGGGTGGTCAGGTACACGCTCTCGGCGAGGTTCAGTTCGCTGGCTTCCTTGCGGAAGTACGCGTGCGCCGCGCCGCCCGCCCCGATGATGTCGCTGCTGCCGCCGTCCCCCCAGTAGATGACGTTCAGGTACGCGTTCAGGATCTGGTCCTTGTTGAAGTTGCGTTCCAGCTGGAAGGCCAGGATCGCCTCCTTGAACTTGCGTTCCGGGGTGCGGGCGCCCTGAAGGTCGGCCAGCAGGGTGTTCTTCACGACCTGCTGCGTGATGGAGCTGCCGCCCTCCAGGTCGTTTTTCAGGACGCCCTTGACCAGCCCGCGCGCAATGCCGATGTAATCCACGCCGTGATGCTGGTAGAAGCGGCGGTCCTCGCTGGTCACCACGGCCTTCTGGAGCCACGGGCTGATCTGCGAGGCTTTCAGCAGGTTCCGGTTCACGCTGCCGCCGCTGCTGAGACTGGGCGACAGCGTGCCCACCAGACTGCCCGCCCGGTCGTACACGCGGGTCTGCCCGCTGTACTCCAGCACGTCCAGGTCCGACACGCTGGGCAGGTCGCGGCCCCAGGCGTACCACACGCCGCCCACCCCCGCCGCGCCGATCAGCAGGACGCCACCCAGGACATTGAAGAACTTCATCCGGCCCACTCTAGCGGCTGCGGCCGGGTGGCCGCCGGACGCAGGTCACGCTGCGGCGCGTCGGGAGCGGGGCGGGCGGCGGGGGCCGTCATGCCGGGCAGTATGCCGCCCGCCCCGGCCCCGCCACGTCCTCCCAAAGCATGAGCAGCCCAGAGCATAAGCGGCCCAGAGGATGAGCGGCGCCCGCACGGCGGCGGGAAGCGGGTACACCCCCGGGCGCCCGGCAGCGTTTACCATGCTGGCACGGACCTGCGGGCACCCCACCGCGAAGCGACACGGACCACGACACGCACCATGACCCACACTGCCTCCCCCACTCCTGCCAGCACGCCCGACACGGGCACCGCCCCCGCAACGGCCCGCCTGCTGCAACCGATCGTCCGGGCAGCCGGGCAGGCCATCAGCGACTACCGCATGATCGAGAGCGGCGACCGCGTCATGGTCTGCCTGTCCGGCGGCAAGGACAGTTACACGCTGCTGGACGTGCTGCTGCACCTGCAACGCAAGGCGCCCATTCCGTTCGAGATCATCGCCGTGAACCTCGACCAGGGCCAGCCGGGCTTCCCGACCGACGTGCTGCCCCGCTACCTGACCGAGCGGGGCGTGCCGCACAGCCTGATCCGGCAGGACACGTACAGCGTGGTCCAGGAGAAGACGCGGCCCGGCAAGACCACCTGCGCGCTGTGCAGCCGCCTGCGCCGGGGCGCGCTGTACCGGCACGCCCGCGAGATCGGCGCCACGAAGATCGCGCTGGGCCACCACCGCGACGACATCCTGGAAACGCTGTTCATGAACCTGTTCTTCGGCGCGCGCCTGAAGGCCATGCCGCCCAAACTCCAGAGCGACGACGGCACGAACGTCGTGATCCGCCCCCTGGCGTACGTGCCCGAGGCCGACATCATCCGCTACGCGCAGGCCCGCGCCTTCCCGATCATTCCCTGCAACCTCTGCGGCAGCCAGGAGAACCTTCAGCGCAAGGTCGTGGGCGAGATGCTCGAAGGCTGGGAGCGGGAGCATCCGGGTCGCCTGACGAACATCGCCCGCGCCCTGACCCGCGTGACGCCCAGCCACCTGATGGACCGCACCCTGTTCGACTTCGCGTCCCTGAGCGTCACACCCGCCGAGGGTGACCGCGGTTTCGACCCGGACGAGTACCCGCAGCGCGAGTTCCTGAGCGGCGTGCAGGAACTCGACATGCTCGGCTGAGGCGGCACGCACGAGGTGGGGCGGGTAGGCTGACTCCATGCGAATCTGCCTGCTGATCCTGGGTCTGCTGTGTCAGGCCGGTGCGGCCCGCTGGAGTCTGCCGGTGTCCCTGCTCGGGTTCGACGCGCAGGGACACGCGGTCACCACCAGCACCAGCGATGGGGTGACGCGGCTGGAGGTACGGGACACCGGCACCGGTCAGCTGCTGCGCGCCGCGCCAGTGGACGATCCGGGGCCGGGCGTGGCGTTCAGCGCGGACGTGACCGTCGCCGCGTGGGTCCGGGCGGACACCCTGCACGTGTGGAGGGCCGGGCAGGATGTGGCGGTGCCCGCCGCGCAGAACGGGCTGGCCGGGACGCAGGTGCTGGCCCTCAGCCCAGACGGGACGCAGCTGTACGCCGGGAATTTCAGCGGGTACGTGCAGGTCTGGAACACGCAGACCGCCACGCGCGAACGTACACTCCCGCAGCGGACGTGGGGCGTGAACCGCCTGCGGGTCAGCCCTGACGGCCAGCGGCTGTTCGTGGGCACCCAGGGTGGGGACAGCCGCGTGTACGACACGCGCGAATGGTCGTTCACGGCCCTGCCGGACGTGTTCGCGAAGACCGTCCATTCGGTGGCGTTCAGCCCGGACGGCACGCAACTGGCGGTGGCCGACGGGGTGGACCCCGCGCGGCTGCTGAACCTGCGTGACCCGGCGCAGTCACGGACGCTGCCGCGCCCCACCGCGCCGTGCGACGTGACGGTCTGGCGGGGCCGCTGCGCGACTGGCCCGGTCACCCTGAACTTCAGCGCGGACGGGCAGACGCTGCTGATCGCGCACATGAACGGCCTCGCGGTGCTGTATGACGTGCAGACGGGCCGACCCCGCACGCAGGTGTCCGGGACCGAACCCGGCCAGACCCTGCTGAGCCCGGACGGCCGCACCGTGCTGTCCGGCGGCATCTGGCACCCACCGCTGCGCGCCCTGAACGTCCCGTGACCGCAGGCCCCCTGCGCTTCCTGGCCTTCGATTTCGACGGCACGCTGACAGATTTCGTCGCGGCGGACATTCACGCGCTGGACACGCTGCGGCGCACGGCGTGCACGGACGTGCCGCAGGCAGCGTTCGAGGAACGCGCGGTCGAGGAGATCATGGCCTTCCACGCGCGGGTGGAGGCCGGACTGGACGATCCGCTGCGGCAGGACACCGAGCGGCTGGGGCGGACGCTCGCGGCGTACGGTGTGACGCTGACGGAGGACCACCTGAGCCTGTACACGCGGGCGCTGGTCGCGGCGACGGTGCCCATGCCCGGCGCGGCGAAGCTGCTGCGCGACCTGCGGGGGGCGGGGGTGCGGCTGGCTCTCCTGTCGAACGCGTACGACGGCCCGGCGCAGCGGGCGCGGGTGCAGGCCTGCTTCCCGGACGTGTTCGAGGTGGTGGTCATCGCGGGCGAGGTCGGGGCGTTGAAACCCGATCCCCTGCCCTTCCGGGTGCTGCTGGACGCCCTGGGTCTGCCTGCCGGGTCGGGGGCGTACGTGGGGGACAGTCCGGAGCATGACGTGCGCGGCGCGGTCGCGGCGGGCCTGAGCGCGTGGCACGTTCACGCGCACCCGCGCGTGCGCGAGCGGGCGCTGGCGGGTGGCGCGGCGCTCAGCGTGGCGGCGCTGGCGGACCTGCCCCGACCCTCATGACCCGTGGGGGATCAGGGCGGTACCCACGCCCAGCGCGAGGTACACCCCGCCGGACACCTGCTGCTGCCGCCGGGCGAAGGTGTGACTTCCCTGCCAGCGCTGTCCCAGGCTGCCTGCCAGCAGGGCGTATGCGCCGTCACTCAACGTGGCGAGGCCCAGGAACACCAGCCCTAGCATGAGCGTCTGCGCCCACACCGGCCCGTGACCGGGGTGCACGAACTGCGGCAGGAACGCCAGGAAGAACAGCGCGGTCTTGGGGTTCAGGGCGTTCACGACCGCGCCCTGCCGGTAGATCCGCGTCAGGGGCGGCGCGTCCGGCACGGTGACGGTCAGGGCCTCCGGGGTGGGGGCGCGCAGGGTGCGGAGGCCCAGCACGATCAGGTACGCGGCCCCCGCCCATTTCAGGACGCTGAACAGCAGCGCGCTGGACAGCACGAGCGCGGAGACGCCCAGCGTGGCGGCCAGGACGTGCACCAGTCCGCCGGTCTGCACGCCCAGCGCGGACACCAGTCCGGCGCGCCGGCCCTGGTGGAGGCTGCGCGCCACGATGTACAGCACGCTGGGGCCGGGAATGACGATGAGGGCCAGTGCCGCGACGCTGAAGGCGAGCAGGGTGGGCAGGTCAGGCATGCCCGAGCATAGCCGCGCCCTGCCAGAACAAACGCGGACCGCCCGGTCAGGGGCGGGTCCGCGCCGGGCGGGAGTGGGTCAGGTCGTTTCGGTGTAGGCGCCCAGGCGGCGGAAGCGGGCGGCGCGGCCGGATTTCAGGTCGGTGGGCGCCTGCTGCATCAGGTCGCGCAGGTGGCGGGTCACGGCCTCACCGACTGCGTGGGCGGCCTGCTGGGGGTTCAGGTGCGCGCCGCCCTCGGGTTCCGGGATGACTTCCTCGACGATCCCGAGTTCCAGCAGGTCCGGGGCGGTCAGGCGCAGCGCCTCGGCGGCCAGGGGGGCCTTGCTGGCGTCCTTCCAGATGATGCTGGCCGCACCCTCGGGCGAGATCACGGAGTACCAGGCGTTCTCCTGGATCAGCACGCGGTTGCCCACGCCGATGGCAAGCGCGCCGCCGGAACCGCCCTCGCCGATCACGACGTTCACGACCGGCACGCGCAGGTTCAGCATGCGGCGGATGCTCTCGGCAATCGCCCAGCCCTGGCCGCGTTCCTCGGCTTCCAGCCCGGGGTAGGCGCCCTGGGTGTCCACGAGCGCCACGACGGGCAGCCCGAACTTGTCCGCGAGGTCCATCAGGCGCACGGCCTTGCGGTACCCTTCGGGGTTGGCGCTGCCGAAGCGGCGTTTGATCTTGCTTTTCGTGTCGCGGCCCTTCTGTTGCAGCAGCAGCATGACGGGCACGCCCTGCCAGCGGGCCGGGCCGCCGATCAGGGCGGGGTCGTCGCCGTAACGGCGGTCGCCGTGCAGTTCCGTGAACTCGGTGCACAGGTGCTCCACGTAATCCAGCGCGGTGGGGCGGCCGGGCGCGCGGGCCAGTTGCACCCGTTCCCAGCGGGTCGGGGCGGCTTTCGGGGCGGGTGGCTGCGCCGGGTTCTGGGCGGCGCGCAGGCGGTCCACCTCGGCGCGCAGCGGGGTGATGGCCGCGTCGAGGTTCTGCCCGGTGCGCTGCGCGGTGACTTCCAGGTCACGCACGCGCGCCTCCAGTTCCTTCAGGGTATCGATGGGAGCGGTCACGCGCTCACCTCCCGGCGGGTCAGCAGCCCCAGCAGCGACGCGAGGTACTCGCGCTGCTCGCGGCGGTCCACGACGGCGTCCACCATGCCGTGCGACAGCAGGAACTCGGCCCGCTGGAAGCCTTCGGGGAGGCTCTGGCGGATGGTCTGCTGAATCACGCGCGGTCCCGCGAAGCCGATCAGCGCGCCGGGCTCGGCGAGGATCACGTCGGCGATGGTGGCGAAGCTGGCGGTCACGCCGCCGGTGGTCGGGTCGGTCAGGACGCTCACGTACGGCAGGCCCTGCTCGGCCAGCGTTTCGAGGGCGACGGTGGTCTTGGCCATCTGCATCAGCGACAGCGCACTTTCCTGCATGCGGGCGCCGCCGCTGGCGGTCACGATGACCAGCGGCAGGCCGTGCCGGGCGGCGTGCTCTGCGGCGCGGGCAATTTCCTCACCGACGACGCTGCCCATGCTGCCGCCAGAGAAGGCGAAGTCCATGACGGCCAGCGTGAGCGGCACGCCCAGGACGGCGCCGGTGCCGGTCAGGATCGCGTCCGGGCGTCCGGTTTTCTTCTGCGCGCGTTTCAGGCGCTCGGGGTAACTTTCGGTGTCCTGGAAGGCCAGGGCGTCGGTGGGGTGCACCGCGCCGGACAGCTGCACGAAGCTGCCGTCGTCCAGCAGCACCTGTACGCGCTGCGAGGCGTCCAGGCGCAGGTGGTGGCCGCACTTGGGGCAGACGAAGGCACTGGCCTCCAGGTCACGGTTGTACAGCCCTTCCTTGCAGTTGGGGCACTGGGTCCACAGGTCGGGCACGTCCGCGCCGGTCTGCTGCTGTGGGCGGCGGCGGCGGAAAAATCGGTCAAGCGCCATTCGGTGAGTCCTCCCGGATAAACATCCTTACCCGCGCATTCTAGTAGTCCCCCCCGCAAGAGTTTGCACCGGGTCCAACGGAATGCGGTGCAGCAGGCGGCACCCGGCCCGTCCAGGCCGAATCCGGCTCGGCCGAATCGGTGTCAGCCGAGTCCGTGTCAGCCGAGTTTGCTTTTCAGGTAATCGTCCATCTGCGCCAGTTGCAGGTTCATGTCCTTCTGCAGGGCGTCCACCCGGCCAGTCAGGGCACTCACGTCCGCGCCCGCCCCGCCACGCGCCGCTTCCAGCGCCCGGAACCGCTCGTCCAGATGCGACTGCAGCAGCGCGAACCGGTTGCCTTCCTGCTGATCCAGACTCACGCGCAGGGCCTCCATGTCACGCAGCAGCTTGGCGCTGTCCGCCTGCGCCCGCAGGCCCGTCAGGCCCGCCCAGAAGTAGAACACCAGGGTGCACACGACCGCCACGATCAGCAGGATCAGCCCGATCGGCACCTCGCGGTACGTCACGAAACCCAGGCTCAGCGTGTGGGGAAACATCAATGAATTGGTGTTCAGCATGGCAAAAATCGCCAGCAGCACCAGCACGATGATCAGGACAATGGTCCGCATGTCCCCACCCTAACACCCGCCCCTCATGAGAGCCTGCGCGGCAGGTTGCGGGAATATTCACGCACGTACCCCCACCCGCCCCCCCAACCGGGCGCGCCCGGGGGCCGGAGTGTGCTGAGGGCCGGAGTATGCTGAGGCCCTATGTCACTCGTCGTTCTGGTCACCCTTCCCCCCGAACGGGCGCATGACCTGGCCCGCACCCTCGTCTCCGAGCACCTCGCCGGTTGCGTGAACGTCGTGCCCGGCCTGCTCAGCGTGTACCGCTGGCAGGGCGAGGTCGCCGAGGACCCCGAGAGCCTGCTGCTGATCAAGACCAGCGGCGAACAGTACCCGGCCCTGGAGGCACGCATCAAGGCCCTGCACCCCTACGAAGTGCCGGAGATCATCGCCCTGCAATACGACCGCGCCCTGCCGGAATTCCAGGCGTGGCTGCGAGACGCCCTGACCACCCCCCCCAGAGGCTGAGCGGCGCACACCCCCGGCCCGCACAGACAGGCAAAGCCGCAGCGCCGCCCCTGCATGTGGGCGGCGCTGCCGTCAGAGAGAACGTGTCGGCGGGATGTTCAGCTGAAGTTCGAGAGGATGACCTTCACGCCGCTCAACTTGAAGGACATGGTGCAGTGCAAGATTCCTCTGATACCGACTCCGATTGAATAGCTTACAAAGCCGCTGGGTCCGAACGGATGCGAGTAGGAGCAGGGCGCCCCTCCGGACGTGGAGTTGGCAATCCGGCGTTCTCCCGGGTTGTCAACGAAACAGACGGAATCCGTGTCAGGGTGCTCCGTTCCGACACAATGAACACGCCCCCGCACGTGGCGGGGGCGTTTCTGTGGCGGGCCCTGAAGGACTTGAACCTACGACCCTCGGTTTTGGAGACCGATGCTCTACCAACTGAGCTAAGGACCCTGGGACTGCGTGCGCGGGGCACGAGCGCATGCAGAGTAGCAGAGCTTTCCGGGGGGCGCAAGTGCGCGCAGGGGGTTCGGGGTGGGCCGGATCTCAGATCAGGCCGCCGCCCAGCATCAGGCGTAGCGCCCCGAGCAGCGCGACGACGGCGTTCAGGGTGATCGCACCCCGGTCGCGGGCGAGGGAACCGAGGATCAGGCCCAGCACGGCGGGCGGCAGCACCAGCAGCCAGTTCAGCCAGCCGAGCAGCGGCAGGAAGCCGACCAGCAGGCCGATGGCGGCGAGGATGCCCAGGATCAGGGAAGCGAGTCTCATACCTGTTCATACGCGCCCTGACCGGCGGGGGTTGCGTGTCTGTTCCGCGCGGACGGGCGTGGGGGGTGGGGTGTAGCTTGGGCTGCGATGACTCTCAAACCTTCCAGATCGACTCCGGCGCGGTTGCCGGCAGGCGCGCGGGCACGGGCGCCGCTGGTGCTGGGCGCGCTGGAGACGCTGTACCCGGACGCCCGCACGGAACTGGAATTCCGCACGCCGTTCGAGCTGCTGGTGGCGACGGTCCTGAGTGCGCAGGCGACGGACGTGAGCGTGAACGCGGCGACGCCCGCCCTGTTCGCGGCGTACCCGGACGCGCAGGCCATGAGTGCGGCGCAGCCGGAGGACATCGAGCCGTTCATCCGCCGGATCGGGCTGTTCCGGGGGAAGGCCCGCAACCTTGCGGCGCTGGCGCGGCTGCTGGTCGAGCGGCACGGGGGCGAGGTGCCGAACGATTTCGGGGCGGTCGTGGCGCTGCCCGGCGCGGGCCGCAAGACCGCGAACGTGGTCCTGAGTAACGCGTTCGGGTACCCGGCCATCGCGGTGGATACGCACGTGGGACGGCTGGCGCGGCGACTGGCCCTGAGCGTGCAGACCAACCCGGATAAGGTGGAGGCGGACCTTCAGAAGCTGTTCCCGCGCGGGCGGTGGGTGTTCCTGCACCACGCGCTGATCCTGCATGGGCGGCGGGTGTGTGCGGCGCGCAACCCGGCGTGCGGGGCGTGCGTGATGGCTGACTTCTGTCCGAAAGTTGGCGTGGAGTGAGCGGGCCGGGTCGGGGGCAGTCGTGGCGGTTCTCGCGGCAGGTGTGGTTGTTCCTGGCGGCGGTGTTCTCGTTCGGGCTGTCGCAGGCGTTCACGGGGCTGTTCCTGAACTTCTACCTGCGGGCGCTGGGCCTGGGCCCCGAGTGGCAGGGCGTCCTGAACGCACTTCCGGCCGTGACGCTGGCCGCCCTGAGCCTGCCGGCGGTGGCACTGGCGCGGCGGATCAGCAACGCGCACACCCTGAAGGTCGGGGCGGTCCTGAGTCTCGCGGGGACCGTGCTGCTGGCCGCGGCGGGCGGGCCGGTGCTGGTGATCGCCGGGGCGCTGGTGCAGGGGGCAGGCGCGGCGCTGACGGTCGTGGCGTCCTCTCCGTTCATGGCGAACAACAGCGACGAACGTAACCGCGTGACGCTGTTCAGCGTGCAGAACGCCCTGATGACCGGCGCGGGCTTCCTGGGGAACCTGCTGGGCGGGCAGGTGCCGGGCCTGTACGCCGCCTGGACCGGCACGCCCGCCGACGGGCTGGGCGCGCTGCGCACGGCGCTGCTGGTCGCGGCGGCCCTGCAGCTGGCCGGGCTGCTGCCGGTGCTGGGCCTGAAACCCAGCGGCAAGACAACCCGCGAGGGCCGCAGCTTCAGCATTCAGGACAGGAGCACCATGGCGCGGCTGGTCGCGCCGAACATCCTGGTGGGCCTGGGGGCCGGGGCGACCATTCCGTTCCTGAACGTGTTCATCGAGGGGAAATTCCAGATCAGTTACGCGGGCCTGGGCACCCTGTTCGCCTGGACGAGCCTCGCCACGGCCGCCACGGCGCTGCTGCAACCGCTGCTGGTGCGGCGCCTGGGACCACTCCAGGCGGTGCTGGTCGTGCAGGCCAGTTCGCTGCCGTTCCTGGCGGCGCTGGGCTTCGCGCCGAGCCTGTGGCTGGTCACGGCGGCGCTGTTCACGCGCGGCGCCCTGATGAACGCCGCCGGGCCGGTGTACAGCGCGTACGCCATGAGCGCCCTGCCGGAACGCGACCGGCCCATGTACTCGGCCGTGAACGTGATCGCCTGGGACCTCGGATGGGCGCTCAGCAGCGTCCTGTCGGGCGTGGTGCGCGGCGCGCTGCCGTTCACGCTGGCGTTCAACCTGCTGTTCGCCTGGACGCTCCTGATGTACGCCGGGAGCGTGCTGGCCATCTACCTGGGCCTGTACCGCCCCGCCCGCATGAACGCCGCCGTAACCTCACGTCCACCGGCCGCGTGAACCTCCCTCACGGTTCGGGGGGTAGACTGCCAGTGATGAGTGACTCCTCCCCCCTTCGCCGCCTGCACCACGTTCAGGAACTGGATCTGAACCTTGATCGCCTGCGCGACGAGGAAAGCAACATTCCTGACGAGCTGCGCGCCGCCCGCGCCGAGCAGGAACGCCTGAACAACGAACTCGAGGACACCGAGATCACCCTCGAAGGCATCGACAAGCGCGTGCGCCAGCAGGAACTCGACCTGGCCGGCACCCGCGAGCAGATCGCCCGCGCCGAGGAGGAACAGGAGAAGAACGCCTTCGACGCCCGCGCGCAGTCCCAGTACGGCAGCCGCATCCAGATGCTCAGCGAACGCGCCGACGAGATGGAAGAAGACCTCGTGCCGCTGCGCGAGCGTCAGCGCGAACTGAACGAACGCGCCGCCGACCTGCGCGCCCAGCACCGCGCCCTGCGCCCCAACCTGAACACCCTGGAAGAACAGGACGACGCCCGCGTGCAGGACCTGCGTGCCCAGGGCGAAGCGGACCGCCAGGAACGCGCCCGCCTTGCCGGGGAACTCGACACCCGTACCGTGCGCGAGTACGACATGATCCGCCGCGCCAAGAAGGGCCTGGGCGTCGTGGAGATCAAGGCCGGACGCTGCAGCGGCTGCAACGTCATGCTGCCCGTCAACGTGCAGCAGAAAGCCGCGCTGGGCAAGCTGCCCCCCGTGAAGTGCCCCAGCTGCGGCCGCTTCCTGATCCGCCTCGACCTCGCGTAAACCGTTCGATGCGCCCCCCACCCAGGCCAGAGCGGCGGGTGGGGGGCGTTTTTGGCTGTGATACGGACTGCCGTTTGTTTCGCCGACAATCCGGGACACCACCGATCTGACAACTCCACGTCCGGAACCCGTTTTTCTCCTACTCGCTTCGCTCGGATTGAACGGCTTTGTAAGCCATTCAATCGGAGTCCGTGTGTTCTATGCTTCAGGCATGTCCATTGAACAGTTCCAGGGAATGAAGGCGCAGGGAGCCGATCCGCTGGAAGTGGCGCGAGCAGCTCGGGCTCAGGGGGCGGGGCCGGTCGAGATCATCCGACTTCTCCGGTCCCTGTTTGAGCTGCCCTTCGCGGAAGCGAAAGAGCTGGCGACCAGGGTGGTGTTTGGCCTGACGCTGGATCAGTACCAGCAGAGGTTCATCGCGCCTCTACTGGAGGAACTGGAGCGGGAAGGTCTCTAGAACTCGTCGCGTTCGAACACCGCGCGGATCTGCTCTCGCGTCAGGCCCTGTCCCAGCAGGATCAGCAGCAGCAGGCGGGCCTTGTGGGCGTTCAGGAAACTGGCGGGGATCGCGCCGGCCCCCACCAGGGTCGCGCCGCCGCCCGCGTAGCCGTACACGGGCAGGACCGGCCCGGCGTGCGTGCGGGTGGCGATGATCACGGGTTTGTCTGTCGCGTGGATCAGGGGCAGCAGTTCGGCCGGGAGGTTCCCGGTGCCCAGGGCCGCGATGACCAGCCCGTCGGCACGCGCCTCGGCCTCGGCGTAGCCTTCGCCGGTCCAGCCGGCGTAGGCGTACAGGATTTCCACGCGGGCGTTCAGGTGCGCGGGGCGGTACGTGGCGCGGGGTTCGGGCCGCGCGAAGTAGTGCAGGCGGGGCGTGCGGCCCTCGCGGTCGATGCGGCCGATGGGGCCGGGGTACCCGCCGAAGGCGTCCACGGCGGTCGTGTGGATCTTGGTGACGGTGCGTGCGTCGAAGATGTCCCCGCCGATCACGACGAGCGGCCCGCGCTCGCGGCTGCTGGGGTGCAGGGCGACGTGCGCGGCGTCCAGCAGGTTGGCGGGGCCGTCCCAGCTGACTTCCTCGGCGTGGCGCATGCTGCCGGTCAGGACGACCGGGACGGGCACGTTCAGGGTCAGGTGCAGCGCGAACGCCGTTTCTTCCAGGGTGTCGGTGCCGTGCGTGACCACGATGCCGTCGTGGTCGGGGGCGAGCGTCTCGATCAGCGCGGCCAGTTGCCCCATGTGCGCGGGGGTCATGTGCGGGCTGGGCAGGCTGAAGGGCTGCACGTCATGGACCTGCACGCCGTCCAGGCCGGGCACGCTGGGCGCCTGCTGCGGCGTCAGGCCGCGCCCGTCGGGGCTGGGGCGGCTGGCGATGGTGCCGCCCGTGTGAATGACCGCGAGTCTGGGTGGGGTGGGCATGCCCGTGATGCTAGAGCAACCGCGCCCCGCCGCTCCCCGGTCTGTGCGGACGGGGGCGGCGGGGCGCAGTCTACGGGGTCCGGTTCCGGGGGCCGGGTCAGCGGCGGCGCAGTCTGGCCCACACGAACGACAGCCCGAACACGGCCAGCGTCAGGGGCAGTTCGGCGATCAGGGCGGCGTTCAGGGGCGTACCGGCGGCCGTGCGTTGCCACAGGCCGATGCCCAGCCACAGCAGCGCGGCAGCCAGCGCGATGGCCAGCGGGGGCAGGCGGTTCACGTCAGCTGTGGGCGGCGTCGATCAGGGCCTGGGCGCCCTGGGCGAGCATGTCGCTGGCCAGTTCGGCGCCCATGTCGGCGCACTCACCCGGGTCGCCCTGCGTGGTGGCGCGGATGACCTGCGAGCCGTCCAGGGCCGCGACCCAGCCTTCGAGGGTCAGGATGCCGCCCTTGACGCTGGCGTGCGCGCCGACCGGGGCCATGCAGCCCGCGCCGAGGCCCGCGAGGAATTCGCGTTCGGCGGTGATGCGGTCGTCGGTGGTGTGGTCGTGAATGGCGTACGCGACCTCGATGGTCAGGTCGTCGTCCGAGCGGGTTTCCAGGGCCAGGGCGCCCTGGCCGGGGGCGGGCAGCATGATGTCGGGTTCCACGAACTCGTCGATGCGGTGGCGCATCTCGGTGCGGATCAGTCCGGCGGCCGCGAGGATGATGGCGTCGTACTCGTCACTGGCGAGCGCGGCGAGGCGCGTGTCGATGTTGCCGCGCAGGTCCACGACCTGCAGGTCCGGGCGGTACGAGAGCAGGAACGCCTTGCGGCGCACGCTGCTGGTGCCGATGCGCGCGCCGTGCGGCAGGTCCGCGAGGCGTTTACGGCCTTCCTTGCCGATCAGGACGTCGCGGGCGTCCACGCGGCGCGGAATGGAACTGATTTCCAGGCCTTCGGGCTGCTCGGTGGGCAGGTCCTTGAGAGAGTGCACGGCAATATCGATGCGTTTTGCCGTCAGGGCCTCCTCGATCTCGGTGATCCAGAAGCCCTTGTCGCCCTTCTGGGCCATGGCCGCGAGACTGCCGCGGTTGCGGTCGCCTTTCGTGCTGATGGTCTGAATGCGGAAGTCTGTGTCCGGCCATTCTTCCTTCAGGCGGCCAACCACCCACTGGGTCTGTGCGAGCGCGAGAGTACTGCCGCGCGTTCCTACCGTCACCATCCGCATAACCCGCACATTATACGGGTTGAGGGGTGAGGGGCGTCCCGGATGCACCGGACATGAAGGTCGCGGGGCAGGCGCCGCCCGGAACGGCGCAGGCACTGGGGGTGCCCGGAGGCGTGCTGGACGGCGCCAGCCGGGCCTGACAGCCTGAACGGACTGAATGGGGAGGGGGGGGCGGGGCGGTCATGGCCGCACATGCGCCACTCGGCGGATGCGTCCGCCCGTGCGTTCGGCCTAGCCTGTGAGCATGACGGCGTCTGCCTCCCCTTCCCCCCTGCAACCGGACGCACCGCAACCGGACGCCCCCCGGCCCGAACGGCCCTCGACGGCGCTGGGCGTGCTCGCCACGTACCTTGGCCCCCTGAAATGGCAGGTGATGGCCCTGGCGGCGCTGCTGCTGACCGGCACGGCCCTGAACCTGAGCCTGCCGCAACTGCTGCGGCAGTTCGTGGACAACGCCAAACTGGGCGGCGCGGCCGATCCGGGCCTGCTGGCGCGGCTGGCGGGCCTGTACATCGCGCTGGCGGTCGGCGTGCAGGTCATGACGGCCGGAGCGACGTACGTGGGCGCGCGGGTCGGCTGGACCGCCACGAACCGCCTGCGCGCCGACCTGATGGACCACCTGCTGTCGCTGGACATGCGCGAACACAAGGAACGCACGCCGGGCGAGATGATCGAACGCATCGACGGGGACGTGACGGCGCTGAGTAACTTCTTCTCGCAGTTCGCGGTGCGGGTGTTCGGGGCGGCGCTGCTGCTGACGGGCGCGCTGATCATGTTCTTCCGCGAGGACTGGCGCGTAGGCCTGGGCGTGACGACCTTCACGCTGATCACGCTGATCGCCATGAACCGCGTGCGGAAACTGGGCGTGGAACCCACCCGCCTGGAACGCGAGAGCAGCGCCCGCCTGTTCGGGTTCGTGGAGGAACGCCTGACCGGCCTGGAGGACATCCGCAGCCTGGGTGCCGGCGGCCACCACCTGAACCGCTTTCTGAGCGTGCAGCGCGAGTTCTTCACGCGGTCCATCAATTCCTGGCGGCGGCGCAGCGTGGTGTGGCAACTGAGCATGCTGCTGTTCGCCGTGGGGTACGTGGCCGTCCTGAGCACCGCCGTCGGCCTGTACGCCGCCGGGACGATCACGCTCGGCACGGCGTTCCTGATGTACCAGTACATGACGCTGGTGGAAGAACCCATCGATCAGCTCACGCAGCAGCTTCAGGACCTCCAGAAGGCCGGGGCGAGCATCGGGCGCGTGTCGGAACTGCTGGCCCTGCGCACCGCCGTCACGGGCGGCGACACGCCGCTGCCCGCCGGGCCGCTGGCGCTGGACTTCCGGGACGTGTCGTTCACGTACGCGCCCGAGGACCCCGAGGCGCGCGGCGTGCTGAGCGGCGTGACCTTCCACCTGCCCGCCGGGCAGACCGTGGGCCTGCTGGGCCGCACCGGCAGCGGCAAGACCACCCTGACCCGCCTGATCTCGCGCCTGTACGACGCCACCGCCGGAGAGATCACGCTGGGCGGCGTGAACATCACCCACGTGCCCCTGAAGGAACTGCGCCGCCGCGTGGCCGTCGTCACGCAGGACGTGCAGCTGTTCCAGGCGAGCGTGCGCGACAACCTGAGTTTCTTCGACCCGACCGTCACGGACGCGCAGGTCGAGGCGGCCCTGCACGAGGTCGGCCTGGGCCTGTGGCTCTCGCGGCTGGAACAGGGCGTGCGCACCCCGCTGCCCACCGGCAGCCTCTCGGCCGGGGAGGCGCAACTGCTGGCGTTCGCGCGCGTCATGCTGCGCGACCCGAGCGTCATCATTCTCGACGAACCCAGCAGCCGCCTCGACCCCGCCACCGAGGCCCTGCTGACCGCCGCCATGACCCGCCTGCTGAGCGGCCGCACCGCCATCATCATCGCGCACCGCCTCGACACGGTTGCCCGCGCCGACCGCATCCTGGTCCTGGGGGGCGGCGAGGTGCTGGAAGACGGCCCGCGCGCCGACCTGGCCCGCGACCCCAGCAGCCACTACGCCGCCCTGCTGCGCGCCGGAACCCTGAGCGAGGACGCGCCGGAAGGAGTGCTGGCATGACGGTCCCCTCGGCCTGCCCACTGCCCGCCCACCGCCCACCACGCACCCCCTGGAGTCCCGCATGACCACCTCTCCCCTGCCACCCGCACCCGCGAAGGAACGCACGTTCGCGCTGTCACGGGAACTGTTCCGGTACAAACCCGGCCTGTTCGCGTTCAACCTGCTGATGTGGGGCATGGTGCACGCCAGCCCTGCCCTGCTGACCCTGGCCGTCAGCGGCGTGTTCCGCCACCTGGAAGAAGCCGACGCCCTGAAGACCGGCGGGCAACCCCTGAACCCCGCCATTGCGGCCGCGTGGGTGGCGCTGGCGTGGTTCGCGTTCGTGCGCCTCAGCCGCTTCGGGATCTTCTACGGCGCGTTCCGCGCGTGGATTCAGCTGTGGTACACGCTGGACGCCCTGGTGCGCCGCAACCTGCTGGGCTACCTGCTCACCGCCCGCCGCTCCCGCCGCCTGCCCGACACGCCCGCCGAGGCCGTCAGCCGCTTCAGGGACGACGTGGACGACGTGGCCGGGTACACGGAAGTCTGGGTGGACGGCGCGGGCTTCGTCGCGTACTCCCTGATCGCCATCACCCTGATGGCCCGCGTGGACCCCCTGATCACGCTGCTCGTGTGCGCGCCACTGCTGCTGATGATCGCGTTCGTGCAGCGCCTCTCCCCCACCATCCGCACGTACCGCCGCCGCATGCGCGAGGCGAC
The DNA here is from genome assembly GCF_014648115.1 of Deinococcus seoulensis. Lineage (NCBI taxonomy): Bacteria > Thermotogati > Deinococcota > Deinococci > Deinococcales > Deinococcaceae > Deinococcus > Deinococcus seoulensis. Next base: position 69,931 of record NZ_BMQM01000007.1, on the reverse strand, counting down.
CGCCCGCGTCACGGACTTCATCGGCGAGACCTTCGGAGCAGTCAGCGCCGTGAAACTCGCCGCGCAGGAAGACCGCATGGTCACCCACCTGCGCTCCTTAGGCGAAACGCGCCGCCACGCCGCGCTGCGCGACGTGCTGCTGACCGAACTAATCCGCGGCGTGAACACCAACATGGTCAACCTCGCCGTGGGCCTCGTGCTGCTGCTCGGCGCGAACAAGGTCCGGGGCGGCGCGCTCGACGTGGCCGACTTCGTGCTGTTCATCGGCCTGCTGCCCCGCCTGACCGGAAGCATGGGCTTCTTCGGCGACGCCATCGCCCGCCACCGCCGCACCGGCGTCAGCTACGACCGCATGACCCGCCTGCTGCAGGACGCCCCGGACACCACCATCGTCGCCCACCACGACGTGCACCTGAACGCCGACCCGCCCGCCCCCGACCCCGCCCCACCCCACATCCCCCTGCAGGAACTGCGCGTGGAAGGCCTGAACGCCACGCACCCCAGCGGCCTCGGCGTTCACGACATCAGCTTCAGCGTGACGCGCGGCGAGTTCATCGTCATCACCGGCCGCATCGGCAGCGGCAAAAGCACCCTGCTACGCGCCCTGCTCGGCCTGATCCCCACCCAGAGCGGCCACACCTACTGGAACGGCCAGCCCATCGACGACCCCGCCACCTTCCTCGTCCCCCCCCGCAGTGCCTACACCGCCCAGATCCCCAACCTGTTCAGCGACACCCTCCAGGAAAACATCACCAGCGGCAGCCCCGACACCAACCTCAGCCGCGCCGTGAAACTCGCCGTCCTCGAACCCGACCTGCACACCCTCGGCAGCGGCCTGAGTACCCCCGTCGGCGCGCGCGGCGTGAAACTCAGCGGCGGACAGATCCAGCGCGCCGCCGTCGCCCGCATGCTCGCCCGAGACGCCGACCTCCTCGTCTTCGACGACGTCAGCAGCGCCCTCGACGCCCGCACCGAAGCGCAACTCTGGCAGGGCCTCGCCAGCACCGACGCCACCTGCCTCGTCGTCAGCCACCGCCGCGCCGCCCTCCTGCGCGCCGACCGCATCCTCCTCCTCCAGAACGGCACCCTCACCGACCACGGCACCCTCCCCGAACTCCTGGAACGCAACGAAGAAATGCGCGCCCTCTGGCACGACGACGCGGCAGAGGGAGAGTAGGAAGGGCGACCCCTCAGTCAGCTTCGCTGACAGCTCCCCTCAAGGGGAGCCTTGAGAGCGAACGTCGTGACCACCGAGCCCGTCGTGCGCGCAGCGCGCGGGGCGCACGCGGCGGGGGCGGAGGATGGCGTCCAAGAAGTGGCCGTCCCCGCCCACTTCCACCACTAACGCCCGAGAAATACCTGCCCAGTGCAACGCTGCTCCCCCTGCCCCCCTGGGGTAGGGGGCTGGGGGGTGGGGCAGCACACGGGAAGCCCGTCAGGAACTCTCAGATCTCCTGCAAGGGAATGGCCGCCAGCCACGCGGGCACCTCGTCCGGGGCGTACGTGTCGAACACGAGCCGAGTGAGGGACACGAGCGGGTAGCCCTCCAGATCGCCTTCGACGGGGCGGCGGTCGACGATGCAGGCGATGGCGGCGCAGTGGCCTCCGGCGGCTTCGGCGGCGCGGACGGCCTTCAGGACGCTGCCGCCGGTGGTGAGGACGTCCTCGACGGCGATGAAGGTCTCGCCGGGGTTGATGGTGAAGGCTTCGCGGATTTTCATGCCGCCGTGGCCGTCTTTCTCGGCGAAGATGGCGCGGGTGCCGTAGTGGCGGGCGGTTTCGTAGGCGAGGACGACGCCGCCCATGGCGGGGCCGATGAGCAGGTCGGCGTGGACGCCTGTTTCCTTGAGGCGCTGGGCGAGGGCCTGTCCGATCTGTTCGGTGAGGTGGGGGTGCTGGAGGAGGGTGGTGCTCTGGAGGAATTTGGGGCTGTGGCGGCCGGAGGCGAGGAGGAAGTGGCCTTCGTGGTACGCGCCGGCCTGCTGGTAGAGATCCAGGACGTTCATGGGGGTCAGTATTTCATCCTGGGCGGCCGGAGCGGTGCCGGTTGGGGGGCTGGGTTCCATTGCGCGGGGGTGGGGTGGGGGCATGATGGTGCATGGATTCAGTGACTTTTCCGGGGGCGGTGACGGTGGGGGCGCGGCGGCGTCTGCTGGGGATTTCGCTGGTGGCGTTGGCGCGGGAGGCGGGCGTGTCGCCGGAGGTGCTGCGGTTGCTGGAGGCCGGTGAGTACGATCCGCGCAGTCTGCACGTGCTGGCGCGGCGGGTGCTGGCGCACCGGCTGGACATCACGCTGGAGTGACTGGCGGGGTGGGCGTAGGCGTGCTGGCCGATGCGCGGCCCCGGCGTGGCGCGCTTGAATGGCGTGTGAAGGAAACGTGGGGCGCAGGCTGGGCCTTCGCCGTGAAGAATGACGGTCAGCGCGCGGTGCGTGTGGGGGGTGGTGCGGCGTGAATCAGGCGTTCGTGGATGCCAGCTGGAATGAGGGACCGGACGCCGAGGGGCGGCTGGTGGGCGTGGGCGGCTGGGGGCTGGTGCTGATCGTGCCGGGGCAACTGCCGGCGCGGTTTCAGGGGCAGCTGCGCGCCCCGGACAACAACGCGGCCGAGGTGCGCGCGGTGCTGGAGGCCGTGCGGGCCGCGCCGGTCGGCGAGGCGCTGACGGTGCATACGGATAACGAGGCGGTGATCGCGTCGGTGGGGCGCGGGCGCGGGCCGGAGGTGCTGACGGACGCGGCCCGCGAGGTGCTGGAGGAGGTCGCGGCGCGGGGCGTGGGGCTGCGCGTGCGGTACGCGCCGCGCACGCGGCGGCACATGCTCACGGCGCACGAGCTGGCGAACGACGCGCGGCGGGGCCTGGGCACGCCTGGCCTGACCGCCACCCGGTCGGACGTGCTGATCGAGCAACGCGCGGCGGGCGACGAGGCCCGCGTGAGCCTGCGCCGCCCCGGAGAGCGCGTGACGGCGCACGTGCCGCTGGACGTGATGTCCGAGGTCCCGCCGAGCGCGCAGGCGCTGCTGGCCGCCGTGGGGCTGGCCCTGCCGGGCGAGGTCCTGGTGGTGCGGCGCGCCAGCCGGGTCGCGCAGGCCCTGTGGCACCGGCCCGAGCGGGCGCTGCGGGCAGGCGCGCAGGCGACGCTGCAACTCGCGCGCCGCGCCGCCGACGAGAACGGCGTGCAGGTCGAATTCCTGGGCGTCGGCTGAAGGGCACGGTGATGGTTGAAGGTTGATAGTCGATGGAGCCGCGCTTCTTCTGACTGTCAACCATCAACTTTCAACCATTGACTCCCGGCGCGCTACGCTGGGTTCATCATGAGGTTCTCTTCGTTCGCGGTGGAAAGTGGTGGGGTGGCGGCGGCTGGTGGGCAGGGGTCCGAGGTGCGCGTGTGGGGCGAGTCGGATGTGCTGGTGGTGTCGGCGCCGCTGCCTGGGGTGCTGCGGGTGCGGTTGATGCCGGAGGCGCGGGCGAACTCGCTGGGCTTTCCGCGTGCGCCGGTCAAGCAGAGTTTCGCGGTGCGGCCGGACCTGCCGGGGGGCCTGAGCCTGAACGCGGCGGACCTGGATGACGAGTTGCTGGTGATCGGGGGTGGGTTGTCGTTCCGGCTGGACCGCGTGTCGGGGGCGTGGCAGGTGCTGACGGGAAGTGGTGCGTCGGCGCGGGTGCTGGTGTCGGCGCCCGTCTGGAGCGGCGAGGCGCCCACGCAGCGGCCGGCGCTGGATGCCGAGCGGTTCAACCTGCGCCGCTCGCGCCTGAGTCTGGAGGCTCCGGAGGGCGCGGCGTTCCTGGGGTTCGGGGAGCGGGTCGGGCCGATCGATAAGCGCGGCATGCACCTGACGTTCTGGAACACGGACTGCTTCCCGCACCATACCGAGACGGACCCGCTGTACGTGTCGGTGCCGTTCACGACGGTGCTGCATGAGGGCCGGGCGCACGGGGTGTTCGTGGACGAGTCGTGGCGGATGGAGGTGGACGTGGCGCGCGCGCATCCGCAGGAGGTGCGGTGGGCGTCGGCGGGGCCGGAGCTGGACGTGTACGTGCTGTCCGGGCCGCGTCCGGCGGATGTGCTGCGGCGCTACGCGGACCTGACGGGGTACGCGCCGATGCCGCCGCTGTGGGCGCTGGGGGCCGGTCAGAGCCGCTGGGGGTACCGTTCGGCGGAGGACCTGCGGGCCGTGATTCAGGGCTACCGGGACCGGAACCTGCCGCTGGACAGCGTGTACGTGGACATTGATTACATGGATGCGTACAAGGTGTGGACGGTGCAGCGCGCGAACTTCCCGGACCTGCGGGCGTTCGTGCGCGAGGCGGGCGCGCAGGGCGTGAAGCTGGTGCCGATCATCGATCCGGGCGTGAAGGTGGAGGCCGGGTACGACGTGTACGAGGAGGCCGCGCGTGGGGATCATCTGGTCCGCACGGCGCGCGGGGACGTGCTGGTCGGCGAGGTCTGGCCGGACCCGGCGGTGTTCCCGGATTTCACGCGGCCCGAGGTGGTGAACTGGTGGGCGGGGCGGCACAGGTTCTTCGCGGACATGGGCATTCAGGGGCAGTGGAACGACATGAACGAACCCGCGTGCTTCAGCCTGCGCGAGCCGCGTGAAACCGAGGGCAAGACCCTGCCGTACGACGCGCGGCACGGGAACCGCTCGCACCTGGAGGTGCATAACGCGTACGCGAACGGCATGAGCGAGGCCAGCCGCGCCGGGTACGCGAAGTTCAGTCCGCAGGTCCGCCCGTGGATTCTCACGCGGGCCGGGTACGCCGGGATTCAGCGGCACGCGACCGTCTGGACCGGGGATAACACGGCCACGTGGTCGCACCTGTCCCTGAGCCTCCCCATGATCCAGGGGCTGGGGTTAAGTGGCATTCCGTTCGCCGGGGCGGACGTGGGCGGCTTCGGCGGGGACACGACCGGGGAACTGCTGGCCCGCTGGTACCAGGCGGCGGTCGGGTACGCGTTCCTGCGCAACCACTCGGCGCTGGGCACGGCGGATCAGGAACCCTGGCGGTTCGGGGACACCTTCACGGACGTGATCCGCGCGGCGCTGGAACTGCGTTACCGGCTGCTGCCGCACCTGTACACGCTGGCGCAGGCGGCGACCCGCACGGCCCTGCCGGTCATGCGGCCGCTGGCGCTGCACTGGCCGGCCGACGAGGACGCCGTGCGTGAGGACACGCAGTACCTGCTGGGCGAGGGCCTGATGGTCGCGCCGGTCCTGCGGGCCGGGCACCGGCGCCGACTGGTGTACCTCCCGGCGGGCCGCTGGGCGGAGGTGTTCAACCTCTCGGAGTTCGGGGCGGTGCACGCGGGCGAGCAGCACGTCGTGGCGAACGCGCCGCTGCACACGCTGCCCATGTACCTGCGGGCCGGTGAGGCCATCCCGGTCACGGAACCCGCGCCGCACACCACCTCGGCCCGCTGGGAGCGGCTGTCGTGGCTGGTGCACGCGGGCCGCGACGGCTTCATCGGGCAGCTGTTCGAGGACGCCGGGGACGGCCCGGCCGGGGGTCGCCTGACCCGACTGGTCGGGGAGCGGCAGGGCGCGCGCCTCGTCATCCGCCGCGAGGCCGAGGGGGACACCCCCTCCTTCGAGCAGCGTGAGGCGCTGCACATCCTGGGCCTGTCGCACGTGCGCGAGGTGCAGGGCGCGGCCAGTTTCGCGTACGAGGACGGCGTGCTGCGCCTGACCCTCCCGGCCCGCTGGCAGAGCGTGACGCTGCACCTCGAAGAGGAAGACGACGACGAGGCGCTGCCCGGCGACCTGCTGCCCATCGACTGATCCGATCAGAGCAGCACCCCGCCGACTGAACTGGCGGGGCGCTCTGCTGGACTGAGCTGGACTGATGAGGTCATACGGACTGCCGTTTATTTCGTTGACAACCCGGAAGGGCGCCGGGTTGCCAACTCCATGTCCGGAACCCGCTTCTCTCCTTCTCGCATCCGCTCGGACCCAGTGGTCTTTGCAGTCCATTCAATCGGAGTCTGTATCAGGTGGCGTTGCGGGTGGCGTGCCGGAACCGGAAGGCGAACAGCGCGGCGATCAGGTACTTCGCGAGGATGTCCGCGAAGATGATCTGCGTGATCTGCGCGGGCGGCATGTCGCCCCAGAAGGCCAGCAGGTTGAACAGGACGCTGTCCAGCGGGACGCTCACGGCGTTGCTGGCCAGCACCCGCGTCCACCAGCTGCGCTGGATCAGGCGCTGGTACACGGCAGTGTCGGCCAGTTCGCCGGCCAGGATCGCCAGGAAGCTCGCGCCGATGAACCGCCACGGGGTGCCCGTGATCAGGGCGACGGCGGTGTTCACGATCAGCGCGGCGGCAATGGCTACGTACACGGCGTTCAGGCCGCCCGCGCGGTGAATGCGGTCACGCAGCGTGAACACCGCCGCGAAGAAGATCGTGCCGACGCTCAGCAGGCCGTACAGCGGCAGCGGAATGAAGGTGTTCAGCGTCAGGTTCGCCAGCAGGATGCTCAGGGCGTACAGGGCGATCAGCAGCAGGGGCAGCGGGGCGAGCAGGCTCCGCGCGGGGGGGGATTTCATAGGGGTGACCTCCGGCCGCAGCGACAGCACAGGTCACGGGCCGCCCCAGAGCGTACCGCATTCCCGCGTACCGGCGCGCCCCCGGCGTGTGGGTTCACCGGGGGCAGACTGGGCAGGATCACCGGGCCGCGCCAGCGCCCATTCGGGTCAGCGCCCGTTCAGGTCAGCGCCCGTTCGGGTCAGCGGCGGCGGCCGAAGCGAAGGCGTGACGGAGCAGGTTCGGCGGGCGCGGCGGCACCCTGGGTGGTTTCGAATTCGCGGACGGCGGCGGCCAGCCACTCGGGGTACGCGCCCGCTTCCAGCAGCTCACGCTGCGGAATCCAGTCGGCGGCCGTGATCAGGTCCGGGTCGGGCGCCAGGATGCCCGCGCTGTACTCGGTGCCGAAAATCATGTTCAGGCGGGCGTCCGCGCCGCTGTCCTGCGGTCCGCGCGACGCGTGCGACCCGATGAGCTTCAGGTCGCTGACGACCAGTTTCACCTGTTCGCGGATCACGCGGCGCAGGTTCATCTCGACGAGGTTCTGGCCGCTGCTCAGGCCCAGCAGCAGGCCCGGCAGGCCGTGATCCCCGCCGGGCAGCAGCGGCTCGTGCGGCCGGACGATCAGGTACGCGCCCTGGTGGCGGATCAGGGCGAACACACCCAGTTGAAAGGTGGCGGGCGCGGTCTGGTCTGCGGTGTGGATGCTGGTCACGGGAACTCCTGTACTGCCCGGAGGCGGGGCGTGGTGATGCCGGCGCCCGGTGCTGCGCCCATTGTAGTGGCTGCCTGCCGCGCCTGCCGACTGACCTGCCGGGGGGGGGAGGGAGGGTCGCGGGGCCTCCAGGCGTGACTCATACGGACTCCGATTGAATGGACTGCAACGGCCACCGGGTCCGAGCGGATGCGGGTAGGAGAAAAACGCCCCTCCGGACGTGGAGCTGGCAGGGGCGGTGTGAGGGCGGATTGTCAGCGAAACACACGGATCATGCGGACTCCGATTGAGTCCGTATCAGGAGCGGTTCAGGGGCGGAACGATGGGAGCAGCGTTCAGTGTACAGGCCAGTTCACTGAACGCGGTGTCATGCGCGGGGTTCGTCCAGGCGGGGGACTGCACCAGCAGCACGCTGGTCACGCGGGCCGGGTCGGGCAGGGCCGCGCCGGGCCGGGCCTGCCGGGTCAGGGTCACGCGGTCCAGCAGCGCGGGCGGCAGCAGGTCGCGGATCTCGCCGCGCGTGCGGTCCAGATCGTGCCCCTCCGCGACCGGCAGGTCCGCGTGCCAGTCCGGGTACAGCGTCGTGACGGTGCGGATCAGGCCGCGCGCCAGCCCCAGCCCCGCCCAGTTGCCGGGCCGCACCCGCGCGGGGTCGCCGCTGCGGCTGCCCAGGTCATGGTGCGAGTCGATGTTCAGGACATCCAGGCCCGGGTACCGTTCCAGCCACCTCCACGCGTCCGCGTGACTGAGCGTCACGAACGCCGGAACGCACGCGTACGCACGCAGGGCCTCCCAGCCGGGGTACAGCGGGAAATCGGCTTCCAGCGCTGTCCAGGCGTCCCCGCCACGCTTCCGGACCCGCGCGGTCCAGGCGTCCAGGCGATCCTCCTCCCGGTCGCGGGTGCCCCAGATGGGCGCGTCGAACACCAGTTCACGCGTCCCCGAGAAGGCGTCCCAGTCGATACTCAGCAGCACATTCCCAGCTTACGCGGATGGCGGATGGCGGATGGCGGATGGTCAACAGCGTGTGCGCGGCGTACCCGCTCAGGTCAAGCCGACCCACTGTCCACAATCCACTCCCCTCCTTCACCCGAAGCGGATCACGTACGACACGCTGGCGGGGTCGCGTTTGAAGCCCAGGCGGTCGTTGATGGCGAGCATGGGGGCGTTGTCGCTGGCGTTGTCGGTGCGGATGGTGGTGGCGCCCAGGGTGCGGGCGGCGCGGATCGCGGCGAGTTTCAGGCCGGTGGCGATCCCCTGCCCGCGCCAGGGGCGGGTGACGCCGGTCAGGCCGGTCAGGAGGTCGGGGCTGGCGTCGCTGCGGAACAGGACCGTTTGACCGATCCACTGCCCGTCTGCCTCGGCGATCAGGTACGCGTCCTCGATCAGGCCGGGGTCGCCGAGGATGGCGTCCTCGAACACCTCTCGGCTCAGGGGCGTGGCGGGTTCGGCGCGCGGGACGTCCTGCCGCACGTCGCTCATCAGGGCGTGCAGCCGCCGCGCGAGGTCCGGTGTACCTGCGGCACGTAACTCGGCGAGGCTGCGGATGCGGACGCCCTGGTCGTGCAGGCGGCCTTCCAGCGCGGCGTACGGGGCGGGGTCGAAGTCCGGGACGTGCAGGGCGGACATGAAGTACCGTTTGTCGCCGTTGAAGCCCCGGCGGGTCAGGAAACCGGGCGCGACCGGGTGGTCCTCGCGGGCGAGGATGCGGGCGGATTCGGCGTTCCGGGCGCGCAGGGCGGCGTCCAGGGCCGTCCAGAGGGCCGCGCCCGCGCCCCGACTCTGTGCGTGCGGCGCGACGGCGAGGTCCAGCGTGTAGCGGTCTGGGTGGAACGCGCCGGGATTCTGGTAGTACAGGGCCACGCCCACCACATCGGTGGCGTCGTGGGCGACGAGCACGGCCCAGCCGTAGCCCCAGTCCTGCTGTTCACGCATCTGGCGGCGCAGGTCCTCGCCGGTCAGCGGGTCGTTCGGGTTCGCGCCGGTCAGGATGGCGGCGGCGGCGTCCCACTCGTGTTCGGCGATGGGCGTGACAGTGATCATACGTCCACCTGACCGCGCTGCATCTCGACCCACGCGACGCGCGGGCGGAAGCCCAGGCGGTCGTTCAGGGTCAGCATGGGCGCGTTGGTGGTGGCGTTCCCGGTCCAGACCTCGCGGGCACCCAGGTCCCGCGCGACGCGCAGCGCGGCGACCTTCAGCGCCAGCGCCAGCCCCTGCCGTCGCCACGCGCGGGTGGTACCGGTCAGGCCGGTGTTCAGCCGCTGCGGGTCGTGCAGGTCGCGGTGCAGTTCGGACAGGGCCGCGACCTCGCCCGCCGGGGTGACGGCCAGCAACGTCCCGTGGGGCAGGTGTTCCGGGCGGTCCAGGCGCGTCAGGAAGTCCTCGAAGGCGACCGGGGTCGCGGGGGCGGTGCGGGGCACGTCCTCCCGCGCGGCCAGCCAGCCCGCGTAGAACGCGCGCCGGGCGGCGTCCTCGCCCAGTTCGGCGCTGAGGTCGGCCAGGGTCACGGCTCGCAGCCCGTCAGGCAGGGGCGCCCGGTCCGTCCAGGCGTCCGCGTCGAAGTCGGCCATGTCGAGCACGTTGTCGAAGAACCGCATGACCTCCCGGAACCCCCGCGCCGTCAGGAAGTGCAGGCTGAGCGGTTCGTCCTCGTACGCCCCGGCCAGCACCTCACGCGCGCCCCGCTCCTCCAGGTGCGCGGTGACGTGCGCCGCGAGCGCCGCGCCGACTCCCTGGCCGCGCGCGTCGGGATGCACCGCCACCTCGGCGTGGTAGCGGTCCGGGTGGTACATCCCGCCGAACTGCAACGCCGACGCCGCGCCCAGCAGCGTCCCGTCCGGGATGTGCGCCACCCACTGCGCGACGTGCAGCCCCAGCGGGTGCGCCCGCAGCGAGTGCAGGTCGTGCGCCAGCGACTCGGCGGTCTGCGGATGGCGGGGATTCACGGCACTCAGCAGGTCCGCAAGGGCGCCCAGGTCGGCGTCCGCAGCGGGCCGCAGCGCGAAGGGTCGCGGGGCGGTCACGTCAGCTCCGAAGGCACGGGCACGGGGCGCCGTTCGCCGGTCACGGGGTCCAGGTGCAGTTCGTAGCGGCTGCGGGTCGGGCCGCGCCGGAAGCCCAGCGCGCGGTTCATGCCCAGCATGGCCTTGTTGGGCGGGTCGTTGAAGGTGCGGATCTCACCGCCCCCGGCGGCGGCCAGGGCGCGCATCGCGGCGACCTTCAGGGCCTTCGCCACGCCGCGCCCGCGGTCCTCGCGGCGCACGCCGGTCATGCCGATGACAAAGAAGCCTGCCGGGTTGCTCATCAGGGTGCTGTAGCCCACGTACGGGCCGGTTTCCGGGTCGTTCACGTCGGGGCGCACGGCGACGAAGGACAGCTCGTGGCTGAAGGTCGGGTCGTCCAGTTCCTGCTTCACCCACGCCTCAAAGGGTCGCCGGGTGAGCGTCTGTCCCATCGGCACGTCCTGAAACAGGCGCCAGTCGAGTTCCCACAGGCGCCGGTTCCGCTCCGGATCGCCCGCCAGTTCCGCGATGGACCGCAGCTGCACGCCGTCCTGCTCCACGGCGTTCATCAGGTCGTCGAAGGCGCTCAGGTCCACCTCGTCCGTGTGAATGCGGGACTCGAAGCGGTCCCAGGTCTTCGTGAAGCCCCGCGCCGCCAGGAACGCCCGGCCCGGCGCGTCGTGGTCCTGATCGCTGAGCATGGAGCGGATGTCCTGCGCGCCCCGCTCCCGCAGCCGCGCCATCAGTGCGTCGTACAGCGCCGTCCCGACCCCCTGCCCGCGCGCGTCCGGGTGAACGGTCAGCCCCCCGAAGTACCGCCACTCCTCGAACGCGAAATCGTCGTGCCCGACGTTCCCCACGCCCACGATCCGCCCGCCCTGCTCGGCCAGCAGTTCAAGGCGGTACAGCGCCGGGTCGTGCGCCTCGTCCCAGGTGACCAGCATCTCGGCCGTGACCGGCCACTCGGGATCGGCGGCGCTCAGCAGGGCCGCGATCTCGGCGAAATCGTCGGGTTTGCGCACCTCGCGGAGCGTGAAGGGCTGTGGGTCGGTCATGCGCCCATCATGCGGGCCGCGCGGCCGCAGATGCATCCGCCAGCACGCCTACGCCCACCCCACCCGGTGGGCGGCGTGCCCCACGCGGTGACGGGCGGGCAGGCCTATGCTGGGTGGATGAGCAAGGGACTGAACAGGACTCCGGTGGAATGGCTGGTCCAGGCCATTCCATCCGAGCGGATGCGAGTGGGAGAAGAGCGGGCGCCGGGCGCGGAGTGGGCAGATCGGTGGTGTTCCGATCTGTTCACGCAGCAGACGGAGTCCGCATGAAACTGCTGCTGATCGTGCCGCACCCGGACGACGAGGTGTACGGCGCGTCCGGGACGCTGATGGGCCACCTGGAGGCCGGGGAGGCCTGCGGGCTGGTCACGCTGACGCGCGGTGAGGCGGGCCGCACGCTGGGCCTGTGCGACACGCCGGAGGAACTGGCGCGGATGCGTGAGGTGGAACTCGCGGCTTGCCTGGACGTGATCGGCCTGACGGGCGAGGAAGCGCGGGCGAACGGGAGCGTGTTCGAGCATCACCGCTTCCCGGACAAGTACCTGAAGGACCAGCCGCTCTCGGCGCTGACCGAGGTGGCGCGCGAGGCGATGGTGCGCCTGCGGCCCGAGGTGGTCCTGACCTTCCCGCCGAACGGCAGCAACGGGCACCCGGACCACGTGACCACGCACCGCGCCGTGAAGGCCGCCTGGGACGCCCTGCCGGACGGCGAGCGGCCCCGCCTGTGGTACTACGCCAGCGACGTGCCGCCGGAGAACGAGGCGCTGCGGGCCGAGTGGCTGCCGCCGAACGTGCGCCACGACGTGACGCGCTTCATCGTGCGCAAGTTGCAGGCGATCGCGTGTCACCGCACGCAGGCGCTGAGCACCGTGGATTTCATCCGCAAGTTCCCGGACCGCGTGACCGAGGAGACCTTTCACGAGGTGAGGTGATACGGATTCCGTTTGTTTCGCCGACAATCCGGAAGTTCACCGGATTGCCAGCTCCACGTCCGGAACCCGTTTCTCTCCTTCTCGCATCCGCTCGGACCCAGCGGGCTTTGCAGCCCATTCAATCGGAGTCCGTATGAGGGCGCGGGGAGTGCTCCCCGCCTCTCCCGCTCCTATTCCCAGTCGCTGACGGGGATGAAGTCGACGTTCTCGCCGTCGGTGGCGGTGACGCGGTAGCTGCGGTCGAAGCGGACGATCAGTTCGCCCCGGTCGAAGTGCTGGGGGCTGACGACGGGTTTGCGGTACAGGTAGCCGCCGTCGTCGTCCACGCCGATGTGCGCGCCTTTCGTGAAGCGGAACTCGACGACCTCGGCGTGCGGGCGGGTGCGGACGCGGACGCGGTACGTCTGCGCGTCGTCCTGTTTCACGTTCGGGTTGGCGGGTGGCTTCTTGCTGAACAGGTTGAACATCTGACCCGCAGCATACCGCACGCCCGGCGCATGTTCCGGCGCGTTCCCGGCGTGCCCGTGATCCGGCAGGCAGGTTCGGGAGCGTGCTGGACGGCGTGAACCGGGTTGCGTGCCGGGGCGGTGGCCTGACCGGGTTCTGAAGCTGGACGGCCGGTATGAAAACTGTGTGGAAACGGTTCCTACACTGACTGGGATGAGCACCGCCGACCATCCGACTGCCGCTGAACAGCCACTCGCGTGGCGGACGGCGGCGTTGCTGGCGTTGCCGCTGGTCATGCTGGGGGTGTACGGCGCGCAGTCCTACTCCCGGCATGACCTGTGGGACCGGGTGTACGACCCGGCGCTGTACCTGGGCCTGAACCTCGTCGTGCTGTTCTGCTGGGTGGGCACGCTGCTGGGCCGCCTGACCATCCAGCAGCTGAGCCTGATCGTCCTGACCGGCAGTACCGTGTTCCTGACCCTGAAACTGACGTTGCTGGGCGTGGTCGTGAACGACCCGCAGGTGCTGCTTCAGGAGTTCATGGAGAGCATGGTCTGGCTCTCGCCCATCCTGGTGTGGCGGATCATCACGCAACTGTCCCGCGCGGCGCGGTTGACGCTGAACGCCCTGCTGCTGAGCATGCTGCTGGGCGGGGTGTTCGTGGCACTCAAACCGCTGCTGACCGGGGGGCCGCTCCAGCCGGTCGTGCTGATGACGCTGCTGCAACTGACGCTGACTTCCGGCGTGATTCTGCTGATCACGTCCGTGTTTCAGCGGTACGCCTCCCAGAGCAGTCAGGTGGCGGGCGAACAGGCCGCGCTGCGGAAACTGACGTTCACGGACATCCTGACCGGCCTGCCGGGACGCGCGCGCCTGCAGGAGCAACTGCATGAACTGACGCAGGGAACCGCGCCGTTCGCGCTGCTGTACGTGGACGTGGACGGCTTCAAGGTCGTGAACGCCACCCTGGGTCACGCGGCCGGGGACGAGTTGCTGCGCGTCCTGGCGGGGGAACTGCGGCGACTCAGCGGCCCGGACTCCCAGGTGTACCGGCTGAGCAGTGACGAGTTCGTGGTCCTGCTGCCCGGCGCGGACGACAGTCAGGCCGAGTGGACCGGGCAGGTGCTGCTGCACGAGGCGGCCATCGAACCGAGCGCGCGGGTGGGCGTGGAGACCACCCTGAGCCTGGGCCTGAGCCTGTACCCGCAGGACTCCACGGACGGCGCCGAACTGATGCGGCACGCGGACAGCGCCCTGGCCGCCGTGAAACGCGCCGGTCGCCGTCAGTTACGCCGCTACCACCCCGAACAGGACGCCGTCACGGAACGCGAGCAACTCCTGGCCCGCGAACTGGGGCACGCGCTGCCCCGCCAGGAACTGACGCTGGCGTTCCAGCCGGTCCTGCGCCTGCACGACAGCCGGATCGTGAAGGCCGAGGCGCTGCTGCGCTGGACGCACCCGGCGCTGGGCCGCGTCTCGCCCGCCGAGTTCATTCCGGTGGCGGAACGCAGCGGCCTGATCAACCCCATCGGGTCGTGGGTGCTGCGCGAGGCGTGCCGCGAGGCGCTGGCCTGGCCGGACCTGATCATCAGCGTGAACGTCAGCGCGGTGCAACTGCTGCAGTTCGAGTTCCGCGCGACCGTGCACGACGCCCTGACCCGCACGGGCCTGAACGCCAGCCGCCTGGAACTGGAACTGACGGAAACGGCGGTGCTGTACGAGGATGAACGCGCCGCCCGCACGCTGCAGGAACTGCGGGACCTGGGCGTGCTGGTCAGCATCGACGATTTCGGGTCCGGGTACTCGAACCTGATGCGCCTGCGGACCCTGCCCATCACGGGCGTGAAGATGGACCGCTCGATCACGTCGGACCTGACCAGTCCGCAGGCGGGGCAGTTCGCGCGGGCCCTGACGCTGGCCGTGCGCGGCATCACCCGCAACCTGGGCGTGGACCTGACCGCCGAGGGCATCGAGACGCCCGAGCACCTGCGGGCCGTGCAGGACCTCGGCTGCCAGCTGGGACAGGGCTACGGGCTGGCGATGCCCATGACCGCCGGGCAGCTCACGGCGCGGCTGGCACGGCCCGCCACCTGCCCGGACGACCAGGGCGCGCCCCGCCACGCCTCCCACTGAACCGCCTCCCACTGAACCGGAGTCCGGTTCAGATTTCGCGCAGCAGGCGGGCCAGCAGGCGCACGTGGTCGGCCCAGCGGTCCAGGCGGACGTGTTCGTGCTGGGCGTGCGCGCCGTCGCCCGGGGCGCCCAGGCCGTCCAGGGTGGGGACGATGGGGGCCGTGAAGTTCCCGTCGCTGCCGCCGCCCACGACGGCGTGCGTGAGGTCGAAGCCGAGGTCCCGGGCAATCTCGCGGGCCTGCGCGTACAGGGCCAGGGTGCCCTCGCTCTGCTCGAAGGGGGGGCGGTTAAGACCGCCCGTGACCTGCACGGTCACGCGGGGGTCGCTGGGCGTCCAGGCGCGCACGGCGGCGTCCACCCGGTCGGCTTCCGCCAGGGTGCTGACGCGCAGGTCGATCTCCAGGGTGGCGTGCGCGGGGATGACGTTCACGGCGCTGCCGCCACGGATCAGGCCGACGCTGACGGTGGTGCCCAGGTCCGGGCGGGCGAGGGCCTGAAGGTCCAGGGTGGCCTGCGCGGCGGCCGTGACGGCACTGGCGCCTTCTTCCGGTTTGTTTCCGGCGTGGCTGGCGACGCCCGTGAAGGTCAGAAGGTAACTGCCGGTGCCTTTGCGGCCGGTTTTCAGGGCGTGGGTGTCCGCGACGGGCGGTTCGACGACCAGCGCCACGCGGGCGCAGCGGGCAGCGTTCTCGATGTGCGCGCGGCTGCTGAGGCTGCCGGTCTCCTCGTCCGGGGACAGCAGGACCTGCACGCCGCCCTGCGGCCACTCGCCGCGCAGGGACCGCAGCGCGTGGAACAGGCCCACGATTCCGGCTTTCATGTCGTACGTGCCGGGGCCGTACAGGCGCACGCCGTCCTCGCGCAGCGGCATGTGCTCCAGCGTGCCGTGCGGCCAGACGGTGTCGGCGTGCGTGAGGACCAGCACGGGGCGGCGGTGGCCCTGCAGGCCGGGCGTGGTCTGCCCGTGCGCGGAGCCGCCGGCGCCCGCGCTGTCCACACCGAAGTTGAACAGGCGGGTGCCGCCGCCCAGGGCGTGCGTGTCGGCGCCCAGGTCGCGCGCCCAGCCTTCCACGACGTCCATCACGCGGGCGATGGCGGCCGGGTCGGTGGACGGCGATTCGATGCGGGCCAGGGCGTGCAGGTCGGCCTGCATGGCCTTCAGGTCAGGAGTGAAGTCAGGCATGAGCGTCATGCTACGCCCCGCAGCGTGAGGAGCCCGTCCCGGCACAGGCGTTCGTCCGCCCCGCACGGATGGCGGTGGCGGACGAACGGCAGCGGACAAACGGGATCAGCGGAGTGGGTCAGCCGAGCAGGGCGACCTGACTGGCATCGACCTTCAGTTTGGCGCTGCCCTTGAGGTACAGGTCATGCAGCGCCTGCGGGCCGAACAGGCGCGTGACGCGCGTGGCAGTCATCTCGACGGTCTGACCGGCGACTTTCAGGCGGACGATATCGAAGGTTCCAGGAACCCAGGTGCAGGACAGTTCTTGCATGACAGACCTCCAGAAGAAAAAGAGCGGGCGGTGAACGGTACAGAAACCCACGGAAGAAGGACAGGTCCGGCGCGCTGACGAACAGGACAGTTCAGTATTCAGTTGACCACAGAGAAAAAAACCTCAACCAACCCGGCGGTTCGTTGACGATGGTTTTTTATCTCTTGGCCTGCTGGGCCGGTGTACACAGAATAAGTCGGGAACCTGTACGAAACGGGAGAAATCACCCCTTTGTGCGTTAAGCCAGTCATCATGAACGCCGTGCTCACCGGGCCGCGCGATGTTCACCGTGCCCGGACGCCGCCTACCACCCCGGCACCCATACCGCGCGCCCATGTGCTTGACTGGAGTGCATGACACAACCCAGCCCAGACGCACGCCCCGGCCCCGACTCGCTGCTGCCGCTGGTGTTCCCGTCGGACCCGCAGGTCAGCCCGGACGGCAAGCGCGCCGCGTTCGTCCTGACCCGCATCGAGGAGGACGACCCCCACAAGCCTGACGCGGCGTTCGCCAAACCCCGTTACAAATCGCAGATCTGGCTGTCGGACGCGCAGGGTACGCGCGTCCTGACGCGCGGCGAGGGCCGCGACGCCACTCCCCGCTGGTCCCCGGACGGGCAGACCCTGGCCTTCACCCGCAAGGCTGGCGAGGGCGCGCAACTGCACCTGCTGCCCCTCGCGGGCGGCGAGGCGCAGGTCATGACCCGCTTCCGGAACGGCGTCTCGGACATCCAGTGGAGCCCGGACGGGCAGTACGTCGCGTTCATGACGACCGCCGACGACGAGGACAAGCGCGACGAGCGCGGCGAGGCCCGCGTCATCACCAAGCCCCGCTACCGCTTCAACGGCCGCGACTGGCTGCCCGAGCGCGCCGCGCGCCTCTACCGCCTGCACGTCCCCAGCGGCGAGCTGCGCGAGTGGCACGCGCCGGAGATCGAACTGGGCGGCGTGACCTGGCTGCCCGACAGCAGCGGCGTGCTGTTCATCGCCGCGACCGACGAACTGAGCGGCGCGCACTGGCAGCAGGAGGTCTGGCACCTGTCCCTGCACGGCACGCCCCGGCAGGTCACCCGCTGGGCGTCCGCCGTCAGCGCCGTCATCCCCCACCCGGACGGACAGCACTTCGCGCTGGTGGGCCGCCCCGCCGGGCAGGGCAACACCGAGCACACCCACCTGTACCTCCTGTCCCTGGAAGGCGACGCGGCCCCAGTACGCCTGGACGCCGGGCACGACCACCCGGTCGGGAACGGCGTGGGCGGCGACTGCCACGTGGGCGCCATGCCCGAGAAACCCGCGTGGCTGGACGACCGTACCCTGCTGTTCAGCAGCACCGTGCGCGGCAGCTGCGGCCTGTTCACCGCCACCCTGACCGCCGACGGGCAGTCCGGTTCGGTGCAGGCCCACACGCACGACCCGCAGGGCGTCATCCCCGCATTCACCGCGCGCGGCGGCGGCCTCGCCCTGATCCGCGAACGGGCCGACCAGTTCCCCGAGGTGATCCTGAACGGCCAGCCGGTCACCGACCTGCACGCGAACCTCCCCTTCACGCCCCGCACCCCGGTCCGCGTGCCCTTCCCCACCGAACTCGGCGAGGGCGAAGGCTGGATCATCCTCCCCGACGGCACCCACTCCGTCCCCGCCCTGCTCAGCATCCACGGCGGCCCCCACACCGACTACGGGCACGCCTTCACGCACGAATTCCAGCTGTACGCCGCGCGCGGACAGGCCATCTGCTACAGCAACCCCCGCGGCAGCCTCGGCTACGGACAGGCCTGGGTGGACGCCATCCATGGCCGCTGGGGCACCGTCGACGCCAGCGACCTCCTGACCTTCTTCGACGCCTGCCTGGACGCACAGCCCCGCCTGGACCGTGCCCGCACCGCCGTCATGGGCGGCAGTTACGGCGGCTTCATGACCAACTGGCTCACCGCGCACACCACCCGCTTCCAGGCCGCCATCACCGACCGCAGCATCTGCAACCTCCTGTCGTTCGGCGGGACCAGCGACATCGGCCTGCGCTTCTGGGACGACGAACTCGGCCTGAACTTCCACCGCCGCGCCGACACCCTGAAACTCTGGGACATGAGCCCCCTCCAGTACGTCGAGAACGTCCGGACCCCCACCCTGATCGTCCACTCGGTCCTCGACCACCGCTGCCCCATCGAACAGGCCGAACAGTGGTACGCCGCCCTCACCCTCCACGGCGTACCGGTGCGCTTCGTGCGCTTCCCCGGCGAGGACCACGAACTGTCCCGCTCCGGCCGCCCCGACCGCCGCCTCACCCGCCTGACCGAATACCTGAACTGGCTCGACCGGCACCTCGCGCCCAGCACCGCACCCGCCGAAACCGTCACCGCCTGATCCAGGCAGCACAGCGGGGCGGAGGTTCACGGCGAACCTCCGCCCCGTGTCATGGCACTCAGGGCACGTTGTACACGTTGTCCGGGTTGTTCCCCGACACACTCCCACCCGTCTGCGAGTACAGACCGATCCGCGTGTTGTACACCCCCGCCCCCACACGCGCCGTGTTCCCCGTCACGCTCCCCGCCGTGATGCTCAACGACCCGTCATTCCAGAAGCCACCCGCCACGTTGTTGTCATCCGCCCGGTTCCCACTGACCGTCGCGCCCGACAGCACGAACGTCGACCGCCCCGACTGCTGGTACGGACCGTCCAGCTTCACGCCACTGCCATACCACGCCACGTTGTTGCTGATCGTCCCACCACTGGCCGTCATGCTCGCCCCCGCGTACAGCCGCACACCCCCACCACTGCCGTCCTGCCTGTCGATCCGGTTGGTCACGGTGTTCCCCGTGATGCTCCCGCCGGTCATCTCGACCCGGGCTCCGCTCCCCACCACGATCCCACCACCCGTCGTGACGACGGTATTCCCCGTGATCGAGCCGCTCACCAGCTTCAGCACCGAGCCGGTCCACACCGCCACGCCACCGCCCGCCACCTGCGCCGTGTTCCCCTGAACGGTCGCGCCCTGAATGACATGCGTGCCGACACCCTGATCCGCCGAACCGATCGACACACCCCCACCACGGTCCGCGCGGTTGTTCCGGATGACCAGCGTGCCCCCCAGCGTGACCGTGGGCTGCGTGCCGGACTGCGCGTACGTGGCGATGCCACCCCCGACACCCGGCGTGGTGTTGTCCTCGATCACGCCGCCCGTCAGGGACATGGTCGCGTCACTGTTGATCCCACCACCCGCCAGTGTGGCGCTGTTGCCCCGGATGGTCCCGCCGGTCATGGTGAAGCCCTTGGCAGTCGAGGACAGGGTGAGTGCGCCGCCATACCGCGTGGCCGTGTTCCCTTCGAAGGTCCCACCTGTGATCTTCAACGTCCCGTCCGTGTAGAGGTTGATGACCCCGCCATTATCGGCGGTGTTCCCGGAGAAGGTTCCTCCACTGATGTTCAGCGTTCCTCCGTTGTACGTGTTGATGGCCCCGCCGTTGGCAGCGGTATTCCCGGAGAACGTGCCCCCGGCGATGTTCACCGTTGCCGTTCCACCCAGGCGAATGACTCCGCCTCCACCCGAGGGGTTCGTGGCGTTCTTCGAGAACGTCCCCCCCGTGATGGTCGTCTGGCCCTCGTACGCGACGAGTACGCCACCACTGCACCCGGTGAGGGGATTCGTGCAGGTGTTGGAATCGAACGTGCCCCCCTTGATGGTCAGGGTGCCCCCGGTCTGGCGGATGACCCCGCCGGTGTACACGGCACTGTTGTTCTTGAAGGTGCCGCCATCGATGGTGAGCGTGCCGTCGTTGGCGATCGCGCCGCCCGAGCCGGTGCTCTCGTTGTCCAGGTCCGGTGTGGGGATGGTGGCGCGGTTGCCGGTCATGGTGACGTTCTTCAGGGTCAGGGTCGCGCCGGGCACGTTGAAGATGCCGCCCCCGTTGAACGCCTGCCCGTTCTGGATGGTCACGCCGTCCAGGGTCAGCGTGCCGGAGTTGATCAGGTTGCCACCCCAGGTGCCAGCCGTCGCGGCGGCCGGCGCGAGGGTGAAAATCGCCGTATCGACAGTGCCGCCCGTCCCGCCGGTGATCGTGCCGCCCTGCATGGTGACGGTGGCGCCCTTTGCGATGTCCAGTGCCCGTCCCTTCCCGGCGGCGTCGATGGTCACACCCGTCGCGATGATCGTCACATTCTTGTCGATACTCAGCGGACTGGCCAGTGTCAGCGTTCCCGTGCCGGTCAGGCGCAGCGTGTCGCCACTCTTCGCGGCGGCCAGCGTGTCCCGCAGGCTCCCCGCCCCGCTGTCCGCGAGACTCGTCACGGGCGTCCCGACGGGCGTGGGCGTTCCTGTTCCACCTCCTCCGCAGGCGGCCAGTGTCAGGGTCAGCAGCAGCAGGGCGGGCATCCGGGCATTCATGGTCATGGTCTTCCCTCCATGCCCCCAGGGCGGCCGGGCGGAGGGAATGAGGCCCGCCCGCGCGCTGAAGGTAAACGGAGTGTGCTGGGCGGGCAGTGACCGCACCGTGACCGCTCAGAATCAGGGCACAGCAGAGCGGGGCGGAGGTTCGCGGCGAACCTCCGCCCCGCTTCATGCATTTACTGGGAGTTGAACACGTTGTCCGGGTTGTTCCCAGTAACGCTCCCGCCCGGCTGGGCATACACGCTGCCACTGGTGTTGAATACTCCACCACCGTTCCGTGTGGTCGTATTACCCGTCACGCTACCTGAGATGATGGTCAGTTTCCCACGATTGAGGAATCCTCCCCCGTCCCGACCGTCGGCACGGTTCCCGGTGATCGTCGCGCCCGAGAGGATAAACGTGGACATCGGAGCAGTCTGATTTCCAGCGTTGGTTTCCACCCCACCACCCAGCCACGCGGTATTCCCACTGATCGTCCCACCGCTAGCGGTCATGCTGCCACCCGAGTACAGTGTCACGCCGCCGCCGCCTCCACCCTGTCCACTGGTGCGGTTTGTCACGGTGTTCCCGGTGATGCTGCCGCCTGTCATGTTCATCGTCCCGTCCATAGCAACTCCACCCCCCGATTTCACAGTAGTGTTGCTTTTAATTTCCCCGCCAGCCAAGGTGAAGACCGTTCCCGTGAGTACCCGGACGCCGCCGCCGCCGTCTGCGGTGCCGGTCACGCTGTTCCCGCTGATGCTCCCCCCATCCATGGTGACCTGTGCGTTCTGCACGATGGTCACGCCGCCGCCGGACCCTGTGGCGGTGTTGCCGCTGATCTGGGCCGTGCCGCCGATGCGGTAGGTGCGGCCGGGCCGGACGAAGATGATGCCGCCGCCGCTGGCGGTGGCGGTGTTCTTCTCGATCGTGCCGCCGGTGATGGTCAGGTCACGCCACGTGTCGATGCCACCGCCGTACATGCTGCTGTTCCCACGGATCGTGCCGCCGCTGATGGTGGATTTGGCGTTCAGCCACAGGCCGCCGCCGCCGTTATCAACCTTGCCGGTGGTCCGGTTGTTCTCGACAGTGCCGCCGGTCATGGTGAAGGTGGGCGTGATGATCGTGGTGCATTCGGTGCCAACGCAGCTGGAGAGGACGACGGCGCCACCCCCGAAATGCGTGGCGGTGTTTCCGGAGATGCTGGCACTGCCGAGGGTCAGGTCACCTGCCGTGTACAGGCCGCCGCCCGCGCAGCCGGCGGCGTCGGCGTTGGTGGTGCCGGTCAGGGGGCGCGTGCAGGCGTTGTCGTTCACGCTGCCCGAGGTGAGGGTCGTGACGCTGCCCACCTCTCCGAAGATGCCGCCGCCGCTCCAGGTGGCCCTGTTCCCGTCGATGCGTCCTCCTGCGAGGGTCAGGGTGCCCTTGTTGAAGACGCCGCCGCCGCGGCCCTGGTCGAAGGTGTCGACGTCGCTGTTCAGGGCGGTCGCCTCGTTGCCGGTGACGTTCGTGTTGCCCTTCAGGGTGAGGGTCGCGCCTTCGGTGTTGTAGATGCCGCCGCCCGAGTTTGCTTTCCCGCCCGTGACGGTCACGCCGTCCAGGGTCAGGGTGCCCGCGTTGCTGAGCACGCCACCGTAGGTCAGGGGGGTGGCCTGGGGGTTCAGGTTCGCTGTCTGCAGGCGTGCGCGGGCCGCCTTGTTCATGTGTTCGGGCAGGGCTGCGCTGCGGAGGCTGGCGGGCAGCGCCCCTCCGGTGCCACCCTTGAGCGTGCCGCCCTGCATGGTGACGGTGGCGCCCTTGTCGATGTCCAGCGCGCGTCCCTTCCCGGCGGCGTCGATGGTCACGCCCGTCGCGATGATCGTCACGTTCTTGTCGATGCTCAGTGGACTGGCCAGTGTCAGCGTTCCTGTACCCGTCAGGCGCAGCGTGTCGCCACTCTTCGCGGCGGCCAGCGTGTCCCGCAGGCTCCCCGCCCCGCTGTCCGCGAGACTCGTCACGGGCGTCCCGACGGGCGTGGGCGTTCCTGTTCCACCTCCTCCGCAGGCGGCCAGTGTCAGGGTCAGCAGCAGCAGGGCGGGCATCCGGGCATTCATGGTCATGGTCTTCCCTCCATCCCTTCAGGGCGGCCGGGCGGAGGGAATGAGGCCCGCCCGCGCGCTGAAGGTAAACGGAGTGTCCGAAATGGGCAGTGACCGCACCGTGACCGGCTGAATGCGGGGCAAACGAGAAGGGCCGGACGCTGTGGCCCGGCCCCCTTCAGATGTGGGTGTTACTTGTCTGCGTTACTCGTCGTCGCGGCGGTTGTTCCAGCCGCGGTCCGCGCGGGCGCGGGGGCGGTCGGGGGTCGCGTCGGGCGCGGCGCTTTCGCGGGGGCGGAAGCCGCCTTCGCTGGGGCCGCGGTCGTCACGGGGACGGAAGGCGGGGCGGTCGCCACGGTCGTCGCGGGGGCGGAAGCCGCCACGGTCACCGCCACCCTGGTAGCCGCCACGGTCGCCGCCGCGGTCGTCACGGGGACGGAAGCCACCACGGTCGCCGCCGCCCTGGAAGCCGCCACGGTCGCCGCCGCGGTCGTCACGGGGACGGAAGCCGCCGCGGTCGCCGCCACCCTGGTAGCCGCCGCGGTCTTCGCGGGGACGGAAGCCGCCACGGTCGCCGCCGCCCTGGTAGCCGCCGCGGTCCTCGCGGGGACGGAAGCCGCCACGGTCGCCGCCGCCCTGGTAGCCGCCGCGGTCCTCGCGGGGACGGAAGCCGCCGCGGTCGCCGCCACCCTGGTAGCCGCCACGGTCTTCGCGGGGGGCGGGTGCGGGGCGCTGCTCGCCGCTGCGCAGGCCGCCCTGGCCCTGGGCTTCGCGCATTTCGCGCATCTCGCGGCGCAGGCCACGGATTTCCTTGCCCTGAGCTTCGAGCAGTTCTTTCAGTTCGGCCAGGACGCCGAGCAGTTCGTCGGCGTCGATGTACTCTTCTTCCTCTTCGCCTTCGGCTCCGTCGGCGCTGACGCCGCCTTCGGTTTCAGTTTCGGCTTCCTGGGCGTCCAGCACGGCGTCCTCGTCGGGTTCGCCTTCCAGCTGGGGGATAATGTCGCGCAGTTCTTCTGGCGTCTGCTCACCGGGGCGCAGCTCGTTGTTGTCCGTCATCTGGTTTGCTCCTTTTTCCTGCATCTGGCCCGTCTCTTGCGGGCGCTGCTCCGGACACCGGTGGGGGTCACCGTGTGCGGGCGTGCCCCCGAGTGTACCACCCGTACCGCCCGGAACCGTTCTGCGGGCGTTCACGGTTCGGGGGCGGAGCGGGCCTGCGCGGGTCAGCGGCGCAGCAGGCGGCGCAGCAGTGCGAACGCGGCGGCCCACACGATCACGCCGGTCAGGACGGCGGTCAGCAGGGCCAGCAGCGGGTGCCACGCGGCGCCCAGCCACAGGGCCATCAGGCTGAACATGGCCGCGCCCACCGCGATCAGGGTGGCGAGGCGGCGGGCGTTGTCCACGGGTGTCCAGGATTCCAGGTCCATGCGGCCAGCATGACACGGCAGGGCGGGCGCAGATGCCCCGGCGCGGCGTGCGGCAGGCGTCACAGACGCGTCATGCAGGCCGCCTATACTCGTTCTCATGAAACGCGCTTTCCTTCTGCTGCTGGGCCTGATGGCGACCTCCGCGTCCGCGCAGCGCACCGTGAATATCGGCCTGGGGTACAACCCGGACGTGCAGTTCACGCCGTTCTACGTGGCCGACAAGCTCGGGTACTTCGGCGCGGAGGGCCTGAAGGTCAACTACCAGCACGGGTACGTGTCGCAACTGCTGCCGCTGCTGCTGCAGGGCAAACTGGATTTCGTGGTGGGTGACCCCGAGGACGCCATCTTCGCCCGGAACCAGGGCGCGGACGTGCGGTACGTGATGACCATGTACCAGAAGAACCCGGTGACGGTGTTCAGCCTCTCGCCCCTGAACGGCGCGGCCAGCCTGAAGGGCAAGTCGGTGGGCATTCCCGGGCCGTTCGGCAGTTCGTACCACGCCATCCAGGCGCTGCTGGACAGCGCGGACCTAACCGAGGGCCGGGACGTGCGCCTGAACTTGATCGGGTTCACGCAGGTGGACGCCGTGCGCGCCGGACGCGTGGACGCCGCCGTGGGGTACTCGAACAACGACGTGCTGCAACTGGCCCGCACGAGCGGCAAGCGGGTGTACACGCTGGACATCAGCGGCGCGTACCCGATGGTCGGCGTGGGCCTGATCGGCACCGGCAAGAGCCTGAGCGGCGACCTGGCGAAGAAGGTCGTGCGGGCCAGTCAGCGCGGCCTGAAATTCACGGTCGCGGACCCCGCCCGCGCGTTCAAGCTGGCGCAGCCGGTGTTCGGCGCGAGCGGCAACCTGGACGTCCTGAAGGCCAGCACGCCCCTGATGACCGGCGCGTACAGCCGCGCCAACGGCATCGGCGCCATGGACCCCGCCGCGTGGACGAAAGCGGTCGCGGCCCTCGTGAAGCAGGGCAAACTGCCGGCCGGAGCGAAAGCCACCGATTACTACACGAACGCGTTCATCAGCAAGACGCTGAAGTAATACGGACTCCGATTGAATGGGCTGCAAAGCCCGTTCGATCCGAGCGAAGCGAGTGGGAGCAAAACGGGTTCCGGACGTGGAGCCGGCAATCCGGTGAAGTTCCGGATTGTTGGCGAAACAAACGGCAGTCCGTATAAGGACGCGCACAGGGGGGAGGCGGGGCTCAGTGCGGGCTCCGCCTCCCGCTTTTATTTGCCTTCTGTTGTCAGGGGCGTGCGCATCGGCCGGGTGTGCTAGGCGTGATGGCCTACCGCGCCCGGAGTTCGTGACACGCGCCGCTTTTGGCTGCTACGCTGAGGGTCAATCACCGAAAGGAGGTGCCTGTTATGACCAACATCACTGATGTCCAGACCGCCGCACACGGAGTCTTCGTTCCTGCAACCTGGAGTGATTTTGACGCACCAACACCGGCCACCTCTGCCTTCGGGCTGGCCTCCCTGCACTGACCGAACGGGGCGCCCATGAGCGCCCGCACCCACACCGACTGGCCCCACGACGACTGGCCCCACGACGACTGGACTGACACATCCTGGGACGACGAACGCTGGGATACCCCGCCGCCCCGACGCCGTGAGAAGCGCAGTCCGACTGGCCGTCGCCAGCTGGCCCACCTGACCGCCAGCGACCCCGAGGACGTGCAGGACGACGTGATCCGCCGCCTGACCGACCGCGGGTACATCACCGAGGTCGTCGCGGAACTCAAGAGCGGCAAGGAAGCCACCGCGTACGTCGCGCGCGGCCCGCGCGGCAGCGTCCTCGTGAAGCTCTACCGCGACCTGCAGGCCCGGTCGTTCAGGAACGATCAGGTGTACCGCGAGGGGCAGGTCATCCTCGACGTCCGCGCCGCGAAGGCCATGCAGAACCGCACCCGCCTGGGCCTGGAAATGCTTCAGCAGGACTGGGTCCTGAGCGAGTACGCGCACCTGTGGACCCTCTGGAAAGCCGGACTGACCGTCCCGGAACCCCTGGCCGGGCCGCACCCGACCGCGTACGCCGAAACCGTTCCCGCCGTCGTCATGCGCCTGATCGGCACCGAGGATCACGTCGCCCCGCGCCTCAGTGACGCCGCCCTGACCCCCGCGCAGGCCCAGCGCGCCTGGGAGCAGAGCCTTCAGGGCATGGCCGACCTGCTCCGGCTCGGGTACGCGCACGGCGACTACAGCACCTACAACCTTCTCTGGTCGGAGGACACCGTGACCATCATCGACTTTCCGCAACTCACCACCCGTCAGAACCCCAACTTCCAGACCCTGCTGGCCCGCGACGCGCAGAGCCTCGCCACCAGCTTCCGCAAGCACGGCATCCAGACCGACGGGCAGAGCGTCCTGCGGGACGTGCAACGCCGCGCGCTGGGTCCCGCACCGGAACCCCGCCTGCTGCTCCCGTAAACTGCCGAGCATGCGCGTCCTGGAAACCTGCCTGTACGTGGACGACCTCGACCGGGCCGAGCAGTTCTACACCCAGGTGCTCGGCCTGACCCTGCACAGCCGCGTGCCGGGTAGGCACCTGTTCTACCGGCTGGACGGCAGCATGCTCCTGATCTTCGACCCGCGCGCCAGCGCCCAGCCGGGCGACGTACCCCCGCACGCCGGAGCGCCCGGCGCGCACGCCTGCCTGACCCTGCACCCCAGCCAGACGGACGCCTGGGAAGCCCGCCTGCGTGCCGCCGGCCTGACCGTCACCCGTTACGCCTGGGGCGACCGGGGGGAGAGCCTGTACTTTCACGACCCGGCCGGGAACGTCCTGGAACTCGCCCCGCCCCGCATCTGGGGACTCGATGCGGGGCGGCGTACTACCGTGAACGCATGACCCGCACCCTGCCCCGCGCGCTGCGCTTCATCGCGGCGCTGCTGCCGTTCCTGCTCGCCACCAGCGCCGCCCGCTCCCGCACCCGCAGGCGGCCCGCATGAACCCCCTGCGCTCCGGGCTGCCCCTGCGCTCCGTGCTGTACGTGCCGGGCGATAAACCCCGCGCCATCGAGAAAGCCCGCACCCTGCGCCCCGACGCCATCATCCTCGACCTCGAAGACGCCGTCGCCCCCGAACACAAAGTCCAGGCCCGGCAGCACGTCCGGGACGCCCTGCGCACCCCCTGGACCGTCCCCGTCCTGATCCGCGTCAACAGCCTGAACACCCCCTGGGAACACGACGACCGCGAACTCGCCCTCACCGCAGGCGCCGCCGGCATCGTCCTGCCCAAAGTCGAGGACGCCCGCACCGCACGCGACCTCAGCCTCGGCCTGCCCCTCTGGGCCATGATCGAAACGCCCCAGGGCATCCTGAACGCCCCCAGCATCGCTGCCGTGCCCGGCGTCACCGCCCTCCTCGTCGGCGCGAACGACCTCGCCCGCGCCCTGCGCACCCGCCCCCACCCTGACCGCACGCCCCTGCTGCACGCCCTGAGCAGCGTCGTCCTCGCCGCCCGCGCCCACGGCAAAACCCCCCTGGACGCCGTCTACAACGACATCCGCAACCCCGACGGCTTCCAGCGCGAATGCCAGCAGGGCCGCACTCTCGGCTTCACCGGCAAGACCGTCATCCACCCCGACCAGATCGAAGGCGCCAACACCACCTTCGGCGTCACCGCCGCAGAAGCCGGAGCGGCGCGGGAACTGATCGCCGCGTGGGAACAGGCCCGCCGCGAAGGCAAAAGCGTCGCCACGCACCGGGGCGCACTGGTCGAGCAGATGCACGTGGACGAGGCGCAGGAGGTTCTGGCTCTGTGGGGGGTTACGGAGGGGTAGGTGGGCGCCTGCGGCGGGCTGCCCCTCCCCCCAGCCCCCTACCCCAGGGGGGCAGGGGGAGCAACGTTGCACTGGGCAAGAGTTTGTTTCGGCGCGGCGGGGTTGCTGTGGGCGGTGACGGGTCCGGCCTCGACGCCATCCTCCGCCCCCCTCGCAGGCCCGCGCGCTGCGCGCACGACGGCCGGTGGTGATCTGCGGTGGCTGGCTGGGTGCCTTGCTGAACGCCGCTGATCGACTCTGAAAACCATGCTCTGGCAAAAGCCCAGAAAGTAGAACCTTCCAGCTCGCACCAAGTTGGCTGGCCCGCCCGGCGTCGTGGCAGCCGAGCCCGTCGTGCGCGCAGCGCGCGGGGCGAACGCGGCGGGGGCGGAGGATGGCGTGTGAGCCGTGGCCGTCCCCGCCGATCACCCGCCATGCAAGCCCGCAAAATACCTGCCCAGTGCCAACGTAAGCTCCCCCTGCCCCTCTGGGGTAGGGGGCTGGGGGGTGGGGCCGCACCCAGAAACCCCGCCGCAGACACCCCCACCTTGATTAATCACAGAAAACGCCTTTATCATAGAAAACAGATGCCCCTGACCGACACCGAATCCGCCCTCCTCGCCCTGATCCGCGAGACGCCGCTGGCGACCCCGGAGGAACTGGCGCGCCGCCTGGGGTCCACGCGGGCGTCCGTGAACGTGCACGTGAGCAATCTGGTGAAGAAGGGCGCGCTGCTGGGCCGGGGCTACCTGCTGCCCGAGGCGGGCGGCCCGGGCCGCGTGGTGGTGGTGGGCGGCGCGAACGTGGACGTGAAGGCGCGAACCATCCAGGCAGCCGTGCCGGGGACGAGTAATCCGGGCGTGTCGGCGCAGGCGCCGGGGGGCGTGGCGCGGAATGTCGCGGAGAATCTGGCGCGGCTGGGCGTGCCCGCGTCGCTGGTGAGTGTGGTGGGCCGGGACGCGCTGGGCGACTGGTTGCTGCGGGAGACGGAGGCGGCGGGTGTGGATGTGCGGGCGGTGCTGCGCGCGCCGGACGTGACGACGGGGACGTACACGGCGGTGCTGGATGCGAGTGGGGAGCTGCTGGTGGCGGTGGCGGCGATGGCGGCGGTGGAGGCCCTGACCCCGGCGGCGTTGCAGGAGCGGCGTGGGGTGCTGCGGGGCGCGGCGTGGGTGGTGGCGGACGGGAACCTGCCGGAGGGGTCGCTCTCTCACTTGCTGTCCCTGGCGGCCGAGGCAGGGGTGCCGGTGGTGTTCGAGCCGGTGAGCGTGCCGAAGGCGGCGCGGTTGCGTGCTGCGCTGGCGGCGGGGCTGGTGCCGCAGGTGGTGACGCCGAACGTGCCGGAACTGGGCGCCCTGCTGGGCCGGGACGTGCCGGACGAGCCGGAGGCGCTGCGCGGGGCGGCGGCCGAGTTGCACGCGCAGGGGGTGCGGCTGGTGTGGGTGCGGCGGGGCGCGGCGGGCAGCCTGCTGTCCACGCCGGAGGGCGTCACCGAACTGGCGGCCCTGCCCGCCGACGTGCGGGACGTGACGGGCGCGGGGGATGCGATGCTCGCGGCGTTCCTCGCGGCGCTCGCGTCGGGCCTGCCACCCGCCGAGGCGGCGCGGCATGGTCACGCGGCGGCGGCGATCACGGTCGAGAGTGACCACGCGGTCTCCCCCACCCTCACCCCGGCGGCCATCCAGGCGCGCCTGACGGGGGCCGCCACGACCGGCTAGCCGCACCATCCTCACTCCGTTTCACCCTCTCACCACTCATCATTCCGGGCTGACTGCCCCAGCGAGGTTTCCCATGACTCACGACATCAACCCGACCGTTGCCGCCTACCTGGACATTCACCCCGAAGTCGCCTCCGCGCTGGCGGCGGGGCGCGCGGTGGTGGCGCTGGAGAGCACGATCATCAGTCACGGCATGCCGTTCCCGCAGAACGTGGAGATGGCGCGCGGCGTGGAGGACGTCGTGCGCGCGCACGGCGCGGTGCCCGCGACGATCGCGGTGCTGGGCGGGCGCCTGAAGGTGGGCCTCACGCCCGAGGAACTGCACCTGCTGGCGACCGACAAGGGCGTGGAGAAGATCAGCACCCGTGACCTGCCGGTGACGGTGGCGCTCGGGAAGCACGGCGCGACGACGGTGGCGAGCACCATGCGCGTGGCGGCGCTGGCGGGCATCCGCGTGTTCGCCACGGGCGGCACGGGCGGCGTGCACCGGGGCGCGGAGCGCAGCATGGATGTCAGCGCGGACCTGCTGGAGCTGGCGCAGACGGACGTGTGCGTGGTCAGCGCGGGCGTGAAGAGCATCCTGGATATCGGCCTGACGCTGGAGGTCCTCGAGACGCACGGCATTCCGGCCCTGACGCTGGGCAGCGAGGAGTTCCCGGCGTTCTACTCCCGCCAGAGCGGCTTCAAAGCCCCCCTGACGGTCGCCACGCCCGAGGAGGCCGCGCGGGTCCTGAAGGCGAAGTGGGATCTGGGCGTGTCGGGTGGCGTGATGCTCGCCAACCCCATCCCCGAGGACGCCGAGATTCCCGCCGGGGAGATCAACCCGCAGATCGAGCAGGCGCTGCGTGACATGGACGCCCTGGGCCTGACCGGCAAGGACACCACCCCGTACCTGCTGGGCCGCATGGTCGAAATCACCGGGGGCCGCAGCCTGCAGGCGAACATCGCCCTCGTACGCCACAACGCCATGGTGGCCGCGCAGGTGGCCGTCGCGTACGCACAGCTGGGCTGATGGCTCAAGGCAGATGGCAGATGGCCGCGCCCTGGCCATCTGCCATCTGCCATCTGCGTCCTTCCCCTACGCGGGTTGTGCGCTGCCCAGCTTGCGGCCTTCGCCGTGTTCTTCGGCCTGGACGTCGGCGGTGGCGGGGGGGAGTTGTTCGCCGTTGAGGACGCGGGTGAGGCGGGTCATGTCGAGTGCGTTCTCGCTGCGGGCGACGACGAGGGTGGCGACGCCGTTGCCGATGATGTTGGTGATGGCGCGTCCTTCGCTCATGAAGCGGTCGATGCCGAGGATCAGGGCGAGGCCCGCGACGGGGACGGTGCCCAGGGCGGCGAGGGTGCCCGCGAGGACGACGAAGCCACTGCCGGTGACGCCCGCGGCGCCCTTGCTGGTGAGCAGGAGGATGCCGAGCAGGGCGACTTCCTGCGCGAAGCTCAGGTTGGTGTTGGTGGCCTGGGCGATGAACACGGCGGCCATGGTCAGGTAGATGCTGGTGCCGTCGAGGTTGAAGGAGTACCCGGTGGGGACGACGAGGCCGACGACGCTCTTGTTCGCTCCGGCGTGTTCGAGTTTGGCCATGAGGCGCGGCAGGGCGCTCTCGCTGGAGCTGGTGCCGAGCACGAGCAGCAGTTCTTCCTTGATGTAGCGCAGGAATTTCAGGAGGCTGAATCCGGCCAGCTTGGCGATGACGTTCAGCAGGACGAAGACGAACAGGGCGCAGGTGACGTAGAAGGTGCCCATCAGGTACGCGAGCTGCTGGAGGCTGCCGACGCCGTACTTGCCGATGGTGAAGGCCATCGCGCCGAATGCGCCGATCGGGGCGAGTTTCATGATGAAGCCCAGGATCTGGAACACCATGACGCTGACCGCGTCGATGCCTTTCAGGATGCGCTGGCCGAGGTCGCCCATGCGGATCAGGGCGAAGCCGCTCAGCAGCGCGATGAGCAGCACCTGCAGCAGGTCCCCCTCGGTGAAGGCGCTGACGAAGGTGGTGGGGATGACGTGCAGGATGAAGTCCGCGACGGTCTGCTCGCCGGCGGCGTCGGTGTACTTGGTGATGGCGCTGGTGTCGAGGGTGGCGGGGTTGATGTTCATGCCGCGTCCGGGGCCGACGAGGTTCACGACGACCAGCCCGATCAGGAGGGCGGCGGTGGTGACGACCTCGAAGTACAGCAGGGCCTTGCCGCCGACGCGGCCGATCTTCTTGGTGTCGCGCATGCTGGCGACGCCGCTGACGACGGTGCAGAAGATGATGGGGCCGATGACGACCTTGATCAGTTTGATGAAGCCGTCCCCGAGGGGCTTGAGCCCTTCCCCGACGGTGGGGAAGAAGTGGCCGACGAGCACGCCGATCACGATGGCGATCAGCACCTGCGCGTAGAGACTGCGGAACAGTTTGGGCATGGGGTGTCCTCCGGTGCGCCGCCTGCGGGCGCGGATAGGGGGGGCGCGGGTGGGGGCGCCGTGGTGGGGGGTGAGCCTGCGCGGGTGCAGGGCCGGGTGGGGGTTGTGGTGCCGCTCAGCATGCGCGCGGCGCGGGACGCCTGTCCCCGGCGGGGCGCGGCGGCGACCGGGTGAGGTGTGGCTGGAGGCCGTCCTGCCGGGCGCGCAGGGCCTGCCTGGGTGGGGTGGGGATTCGTACACCCGGTGAACACAAGGGCCGTGGAGGGTGGTTCATCAATGGTGCGGACAGGTTCATCACTTCAGGGCAGACCAGCGAGAAATACGCAGTGTTGACCCCTCCCCCTTGAGGGGGGAGGCCGGGAGGGGGTGAGCAGGAATGGCGTTACAGAAGACGTTTCAATCGGAGTCCGTATCAGGGGTCGGGGTGGGCCTACACTGCGGTCACCGTGCCCTCCCGCCTGCCTGCCCCGTCCCGCGTGCCGCCGCTGGCGCGTGAGGTGGCGCTGCCGCACACGCCGCGCCTGCTGCGGGTCGGGCCGCGGCTGTTCCTGACGACGCTGGGGGCGTTCCTGCTGCTGGGCCTGCCGGTGGCGGGGCTGGTGAGTCAGGGCGTGTCGGGCGGCATTCACCGCTCGTTCGCGGAGCGGTCGCTGCGCGAGTCGCGGCTGGTGGCGACCCTCCCGCCGGTCGTGGCGGCCCTGTCGGGGAACGCGGCCGAGCGGGCGAACCTGAACGCCCTGATGAACCGCTACCGCGATCAATTGGGCGCGGATTACGTGGTGGTCACCGACCGGGACGCGCGGCGGCTGACGCACCCGAACGCGGCGCAGGTGGGGCAGCGCATGCAGGGCGGGGACTTCACGGCGTTCCTGCGGGGCCGGAGCGTCACGGAGACGGTGCAGGGCACGCTGGGCCGCTCGGTGCGGTCGAAGGTGCCGGTCGTGGACGGCGCGGGGCGGGTGCTGGGCCTGGCGAGCGTGGGCTTCCTGCTGCCCCGGTTGCGGGACGTGTTTCTGGAGGTGCTGCGCGCGGGCCTGCCGTGGTACCTGCTGGCCCTGGGGCTGGCTCTGGCGCTGGCGCTGGGTGTGGCGCGGCGCGTGAAGACCGAGATGCTGGGCCTGGAACCCGAGCAGATCGCCGGGGGCCTGCGGCAGTACCGGGCGGTGCTGAACACCCTGGAGGAGGGCGTGCTGGTGGCCCGCGCCGGGCAGGTGTTCGTGATGAACCCCCAGGCGCGCGCGCTGCTGGGCACCCCGGACGCCGCGCTGCCGCTGCCGTGGCCGCCGGGCCTCCCGCTGCCCGTGCCGGGGGCCGGGCCGGTCACGGCCGAGGTCGGGGGCCGCCCGGTGCTGCTGGCCGCGCAGGAGGCCGGAGAGGGCGCGGTGGTGGTCACGCTGCGGGACCTGGCGCGCGTGCGGGCGCTGGCGGACGAGTTGACGCAGTCGCAGCGTTACGCCGAGCTGTTGCGGGCGCAGACGCACGAGTTCACGAACCGTCTGCACACCCTGGCGGGCCTGCTGCACCTGGGCGAGACGCGCGAGGCCCTGGCCCTGATCCACGCGCAGTCGGCGCGGCACGAGGCGCACCTGCAGGCGGTGGGGGCACTGCGGCACGTGCGGCTCTCGGCGCTGCTGCTGGGCAAGTTCGACCGCGCGGCTGAACTGGGGGTGACCCTCACCCTCGATCCGCTGTCGGCCCTGCCGGGCACGCTGCCGCCCGGCGTGCTGGACCTGCTGGAGCTCGCGGCAGGGAACCTGATCGAGAACGCGCTGGAGGCCGCGAGCGGCACACCGGACGCCGAGGTGCGCGTGCTGATCGCCACCGACCCCGAAGGCCTGATCCTGGAGGTGCGCGACACGGGCGATGGCGTGCCTCCGGCGCTGGTAGACACCCTGACCGTGCGCGGCGTGAGCAGCAAGGGTGCGGGGCGCGGCGTGGGGCTGGCACTCGTAGCGGACCGGGCGCAGGCGCTCGGCGCGACCCTCTCGCACGACCGCGTGCAGGCGGAGGGGCGGGAGTGGACGCGCTTCACGCTGGACGTGCCCCTCCCCGAGGCCGAAGAATGATGGGCGTGACCTCTCCCCCACTGCTGCGCGTGCTGATCGTCGAGGACGACCCGCAGATCGCGGCGCTGCACTGGCGGCTGCTGGAGCGCGCCGGGGGCTTCACGGTGCTGGGGCAGGCGGAGTCGCTGCGGGTGGCGCGGGCCATGCTGCGCACTCTGCACCCGGACCTGCTGCTGCTGGACGTGCACCTACCCGACGGGCGCGGCCTGGACCTGCTGCGCGAGGCGCGCGTGAATGGCGCGCGGGTGGACGCGATCCTGGTCACGGCCGCCAGTGACGCGCCCAGCGTGCAGGACGCGCTGCTGCACGGCGCGGCGGATTACCTCGTGAAGCCCGTGACGCCGGGGCGCTTCACGCTGGCGCTGGAGCGGGCGCGGGAGCGCGCGGCGCTGTGGGCGCAGGGGGACGTGCGCCAGGGGCACCTGGACGCCCTGTTCGCCCCGCCGTCCGCCCCGGACGCCGCGGGCCTGGACGGGGACACCCTGCGCCGCGTGCGCTCCGCCCTGCGTGAGGGCGGGGCGGTCAGTGCCGCCGAACTCGGCCTGAGCCTGGGCCTGAGCCGCGTGACCGCGTGGCGGTACCTCGAACACCTCGTGGCGTCCGGCGAGGCCACCGTCAGCACCGACGTCCGCACGGGCGGCAGACCCGCCAAGCGCTACCGCCGGGCGTGAAGCTGGGTCATGGGTGATGGTCGATAGACCAGCTCAGGCCTCGGCTTCAGCAGAAGCTTCTATCAACCATCCACCATCAACCATCCCCTGTCCCTGACGGGGGAACGGGTCACCCTGGGCGTTTCGGGGGGGTGGTACGCTGCAAGGTGCTATGGATTCTTTCGACGTACTGGTGATTGGTGGCGGCCCCGCGGGGTACGTGGCAGCGATTCGCGCGGCGCAGCTGGGCTTCAAGACGGCCTGCGTGGACGCCTTCGAGCGGAACGGCAAGGCCAGCCTGGGGGGCACCTGCCTGAACGTGGGCTGCATTCCCAGCAAGGCGATGCTGGACAGCAGCGAGAAGTTCGAGGTCATGCAGCATGACTTCGCCGAGCACGGCATCAACGTGCAGGGCGCGTCCCTGGACATCGCGAAGATGCTGGGCCGCAAGAACGGCGTGGTGGACAAACTGACGGGCGGCGTGGCGTACCTGTTCAAGAAGAACAAGATCACGTCGTTCTTCGGGCTGGGCAAACTGGTCCGCGCGGACGGTGACGGCTGGATCGTGGACGCCGCCGGCACCGAGGTCCGCGCCGCGCGCGTGATCGTCGCGACCGGCAGCAGCCCCCGCGCCCTGCCGCTCGCCCCGTTCGGCGGGCACATCGTGGAGAACAGCGGCGCGCTGGAATTCACGGCCGTCCCGGAGAAACTCGGCGTGATCGGCGCGGGCGTCATCGGCCTGGAACTCGGCAGCGTCTGGCGCCGCCTGGGCGCCGACGTGACGGTGCTGGAAGCCATGCCCGGCTTCCTGATGGCCGCCGACGACGCCATCGCCAAGGAGGGCCTCAAGCTCTTCAAGAAGCAGGGCCTGGACTTCCACTTCGGCGTGAACATCACCGCCGTCGAGCAGGACGACAGCGGCGTCAGCGTCACGTACACCGAGCAGGACAGGGAAGTCACCGCCCGTTTCGACAAGCTGATCGTGTCCATCGGCCGCGTGCCGCACACGCAGGGCCTCGGGGCCGACGCGGTGGGCCTCGCGCTCGATGAACGCGGTTTCGTGAAAGTCGACCAGCACTACCGCACCAACCTCCAGAACGTGTATGCCATCGGCGATGTGATCGGCGGCGCCATGCTGGCCCACAAGGCCGAGGAGGAAGGCGTGGCCCTCGCCGAGATGCTGGCCGGGCAGGCCGGGCACGTGAACTACGACGTGATCCCCTGGGTGATCTACACCAGCCCCGAGATCGCCTGGGCCGGCCTGACCGAGAAGCAGGCCAAAGAGAAGGGCCTGAGCATCAAGACCGGGCAGTTCCCGTTCAGCGCCAACGGACGCGCCCTGGGCCACGGCGACACGCGCGGCTTCGTGAAGATCATCGCCGACGCGCAGACTGACAAACTGCTGGGCGTGCACATGATCGGCGGCGGCGTCAGCGAACTGATCGGCGAGGTCGTGGCGATCATGGAATTCGGCGGCAGCAGCGAGGACCTCGCCCGCACCGTCCACGCCCACCCCACCCTCAGTGAAGTCGTCAAGGAAGCCGCCCTGGCCACCGACAAACGCGCCCTGCACATGTAAAAACCGCACTCCGGGCGGGGCGTGACCAGCGAGGTCCGCCCCGCCCTTCATATGCGCCGCGCAGACCACTTGACGAATTCACGCCAACCCTGTATCTTTCTGTGCGTGCCGGAAACGGCGCCCCTTGAAAGGCAGAAAGCGAAGGCGAAAGCCAACGACAACTGAAGTGGTGTGGCCCCATCGTCTAACGGTTAGGACACTACCCTTTCAAGGTAGCGATACGGGTTCGAATCCCGTTGGGGTCACCAGAAAGAACGCCTCCGTTCACGCGGAGGCGTTCTTTATTTTTACTCACCTCTGTATTACATGCAGGGTATGATGCCTGGACGCACCGCAGTGCGGAGCACAATCTCCCACTCATGAGCACGCGATATAGAACAGCTTAGTGCTCTGCTCCTGCTCATCACGGGCGGCCATTCCACTCTCACTCAGAGGATCCAATGACAGAAACCACCGTTCAGTCCACCCCACTTGAGCAGCAGATCCTGACCCGCGAGGCACGCATCGGCGTGGTGGGTCTCGGGTACGTCGGCCTGCCCTTCCTGGTCGAGAAGGCCAAGGTCGGATTCCACGTGACCGGCTTTGACCGGAACGAACAGCGCGCCCAGCAGGTCCGCACCGGGCAGAACTACATCAGCGACGTCAAGGATGAGGAATTGCGTGACGTCGTGGAACGCGGTCTGGTCGACGCGACCACCGACATGGCCCGCCTGGCTGACATGGATGTCATCGTGATCTGCGTGCCCACGCCGCTGGATCAGAACCTCTCGCCCGATCTGAGTTTCGTGCGCAGCGTCACCGAGGAGATCGCGCGGCACATCCGCCCCGGACAGCTGATCAGCCTGGAAAGCACCACTTACCCCGGCACGACCGAGGACGTCCTTAAACCCATCCTGGAACGCAGCGGCCTCAAGGCCGGGCAGGACTTCTACCTGGCGCACTCCCCCGAACGGGTGGATCCGGGTAACAAGCGTTACAGCACCAAGAACACCAACAAGGTCGTGGGCGGGAACGATCCCGAGAGTCTGCGTGTCGCCGTCACCTTCTACCAGCAGGCCATTGAGCACATCGTTCCGGTCAGCAGTGCCAAGGCCGCCGAGATGGTCAAGGTGTACGAGAACACCTTCCGCGCCGTGAACATCGCCCTGGCGAACGAGATCGCCCTGCTGTGCGACCGCATGGGCCTGAACGTCTGGGAAGTCCTGGACGCTGCGTTCACCAAACCCTTCGGCATCATGCCCTTCTACCCCGGCCCTGGCGTCGGCGGGCACTGCATTCCCCTGGACCCGCACTACCTGGAATGGAAAGCCCGCGAGTACAACTTCCAGACGCACTTCATCGCGCTGGCTGGCGAAACCAACCGCAAGATGCCCGAATTCGTCGTAGAGAAAGCCGCCCGCGTCCTGAACATGGACCGCAAGGCCCTGAACGGCAGCCGCGTCCTGCTGCTCGGCATGGCCTACAAGGGCGATCTGGACGACTACCGCGAGAGTCCCGCCATTCACATCTACCGCCTGCTTCAGGAGGCCAGCGCCGACGTCATCTTCCATGACACCTGGACTCCGGAAGTCAACGAGCACGGCGTCGTGGCCAGCAGTGTCGACCTGACCGACGACCTGCTCGACACGGTCGATCTGGTCATCATCACCACACAGCACAGCGACGTCGACTACCAGAATGTCGTCAACCGCGCCCAGCGCGTCCTCGACACCCGCAACGCCACCCGTACGCTCAGCGGCAAAGACCGCGTGGTGATGCTGTGAGCGCTCCCACCAACCTGCGCTTCGGCCTGACCGGCGCCAGCGGCTACATCGCCCCGCGCCACATGAAAGCCATCAAGGACACCGGCAACGTCCTGACCGCCGCACTCGATCCCTTCGACTCGGTCGGCATCATGGACAGCTACTTCCCCAGATGCGAGTTCTACACGCAACCCGAGAAGTTCGAGCAGTACCTGCACGCCGCACGCCGCGCCGGGACCGGCCTGGACTACCTGAGCATCTGCAGCCCCAACCACCTGCACGACCCGCACATCCGCATGGCCCTGCGAGCCGGAGCCGACGCCCTGTGCGAGAAACCCATCGTCCTGAACCCCAGCGACCTCGACAGCCTCCAGGATGTCGAACAGGAAACCGGGCGGCGCGTCTGGACGATCCTGCAACTCCGCGCGCACGCCGCTCTCGTCAAACTGAAAGAACAGCTTGACGCCGCTGGCGATCAGGGCCAGAAGGACGTGGACCTGAGTTACGTCACCAGCCGCGGCACCTGGTACCTGCGTTCCTGGAAGGGCCGTGTGGATGAAAGCGGCGGGCTGGCCACCAATATCGGCGTGCACTTCTTCGACATGCTCACCTGGCTGTTCGGTGACCTGAAACACGTCGAGGTCCACACCCGCACCGACACCCTCACCAGCGGCTACCTGGAACTCGAACGCGCCCGCGTCCGCTGGATGCTTGCCATCGACGAAAGCTACGTCCCGCAGGACCTCCAGGCCAAGGGGCAACGCACCTACCGTTCCATCACCATCGATGGACAGGAAATCGAGTTCAGCGAAGGCTTCACGGACCTGCACACCGACGTGTACCGCCGCACCATTGCCGGGAACGGCTTCAGCCTGGAAGACACGCGCGGCGCCATCGAAACCGTCTCCCGCCTGCGCAACCTGCCACTGGTCACGCCGACCGCGCAGACCCGTCACCGCCTGCTGCCATGAGCGAGAACGCCTACACCGCCCACCCCACCGCCACCATCGACGACGGCGCGCAGATCGGGGCGCGCACTCGCATCTGGCATTACAGCCACGTCAGCCCTGGCGCACAGATCGGCGAAGGCTGCAGCCTCGGGCAGAACGTGTTCGTGGCCCCCGGCGTCACCATCGGCAACGGCGTGAAAATCCAGAACAACGTCAGCATCTACGAAGGCGTCATCCTCGACGACTACGTGTTCTGCGGCCCCAGCATGGTCTTCACGAACGTCCGCACCCCCCGCAGCGAATTTCCCCGCAACACCAGTGCCGACTACACCGTCACGCACGTCAAACGCGGCGCCAGCATCGGCGCGAACGCCACCGTCGTCACCGGCATCACCCTGCACGAAGGGGCGTTCGTCGCCGCCGGAGCTGTCGTCACCCGCGACGTCCCCGCGTACACCATCGTGGCAGGTGTTCCCGCCCGACCCATCGGGTACATGAGCGCCAGCGGCGACCGCCTAGACTTCACGGACAGCGATACCGTCACCGACAGCACCGGTCACACCTACCAGAAACTCAGCGACACCGACATCAGGAGACTCTCTTGACCACCCAGACCCAGATTCCCATCCTGGACCTCAGCCCCGAAATCGCTGAACTGCGCCCCGAGATCCTCGCCGCCATCGGCCGCGTCCTAGACCGCACCGACTTCATCATGGGCGAAGACGTCCACGCCTTCGAACAGGAAGTCGCCACGTACCTCGGCGTCAAACACGCCATCGGCGTCAACAGCGGCACCGACGCCCTCGTCATCGCCCTGCGCGCCCTGAACATCGGCCCCGGCGACGAGGTCATCACCACCCCCTTCACGTTCTTCGCCACTGCCGAAAGCATCAGCATGGTCGGCGCCACCCCCGTGTTCGTGGACATCGACCCCACCACCATGAACATTGACCCCGACCTGATCGAAGCGGCCATCACTCCCCGCACCCGCGCGATCATGCCCGTCCACCTGTACGGCAACCCCACCGACATGACCCGCATCCAGGCCGTCGCCCAGCAGCACGGGCTGCGCGTCATCGAAGACTGCGCCCAGAGCTTCGGCGCCCGCTGGAACGGCCAGCACACCGGCACCATCGGCGACATCGGCGCGTACTCCTTCTTCCCCAGCAAGAACCTCGGCGCGTACGGCGACGGCGGCCTCATCGCCACCAACGACGACACCCTCGCCGACACCGCCCGCATGCTCCGCGTCCACGGCAGCCGCAAGAAATACCACAACGAAACCGTCGGGTACAACAGCCGCCTGGACACCATCCAGGCCGCGATCCTCCGCGTGAAACTCCCACACATCGAACGCTGGAACACCCACCGCCGCGCCGTCGCCCAGGCGTACAACGACGCCCTGCAGAACGTCCCCGGCATCGTCACGCCCACCATCACCGACGGGCACGTCTTCCACCAGTACACCATCCGCGTGCAGAACGGCCGCCGCGACGCACTGCAACAACACCTCGCCGCGCACGGCATCGGCACCATGGTCTACTACCCCATCCCCCAGGACCAACTGCCCATCTACAAAGGTCAGTACCCCACCTACCCCCACAGCGCCCAGGCCGCACAAGAAGCACTGAGCCTACCCATGGGACATGTGATGGATACAACCCTGATTGATCACGTCAGCCGCTCCGTACAGAATTACGTACGGTGACCGTGAAAAAAATCGTCAGCAGTCCCACCTTAAAGAGAATCAGCACTCTCATGGGTGGGACTGTCATGGGTCAGTTGGCAGTTATTGCGACTACTCCTTTGGTTACAAGATTGTACTCACCTGAAGCATTTAGTGATTTAGGTATTTATATGGCAATTGCTGGTATTTTTTCCGTAATAGCCACTCTGAGGCTTGAAGCAGCAGTGCCCGCCGCATCAAACAAAGTCCAGGCAGTCAGTATAGTTCACGCAGGATTGATTAGCTGTGTTGCTTTCTCCATAACAGCGTCGCTATTATCATTCCTTTTCTTCGAGGCCAATGTATTCAGAATATCAAGCAGTCATATTCTAACCTCAATACTCATAGGATTGTCTGTTCTGTTTATTGGCGGCTTTCAGATATTATCCTCCCTACAAATATATCACGAGGATTTCGGATCTATTGCCAAAGCAAAACTAATTCAAGGCATTGCACTGGCAATACTTCCCGTTCTGCTAGGCCTATTTGCTCCTAACTCAATAAATTTAGCATCTTCAGATGCCGCAGCAAGAGTTTTTGGGGCATTAAAATCATTTAAACTATACAGAACTGAATTAAAAAATCATACCACCGAAAGGGTATCAGAGGTTATGGTAAAATTTAAGGACTTTGCATTTTACAGCACGCCAGCATCAATAGTCAATGCCGTCTCGCAATACATACCAGTATTAATCTTCAACTCTCAATTTGATATAAAAACCGCCGGTCTATTTGTTTTTGCAAATCGAGTTTTAGCTGTGCCTATTGGAGTAATTGCTCGTACATTAAGCCAAGTATTCCTCGGCGAGGCCGGTGCGGTGCTCAACAGTGGGAAAAAGGTTAAACCAGTCATTAAAAAGTATTTCATTTATTCGTCTCTTTTAGCAATAGCGCCAGCCGTATTGCTGTTTTTTTATTCTGACAAGTTAATTTCTGTTTTTTTTGGTAGTGAATGGATAGCATCTATTCCTATGATCAAATCGCTTTTAATTCTATCTATCGTACAGATCTCTTCTTCTGTCATTTCACAAACACTGAATATTGTTCAAAAAAACTCATGGCAGCTATTCTGGGATATATTCAGGATGATAATTGTATCATTGTCTATCATTATTTCACTACATATGGGGGGAAACATATTTTACTCGGTAGAAGCATATGCTTTTTCAAATGCAATATGCTATATAATCATGTTAATCATGGTCTTTAGGGCTGCCCAAATTAGAGATAGGGGTATCTAGAAAAATGTCGCACAAAGATAAAAAGATGCTTTTCTATCTGTGGCTGCTTTTATATATTACCGCAATTCACTTTTCATACACCCAGATCATCGCACCCAAATTTTCCTATATGAGCTACACGATTAATCCCGATGTATCCATATATCAATTGACTATCATGCTTATAATGATGGCTTTACCCGTCTTTTTCCTCAGAATGGATGGAAAATACATATCAAATTTCGTAATTCTTCTATTATATATAATTATATATATTCCAACTCAATATATGGCCACATTTATCGATCGGGATCTCAATAATATATTTTACCTCAGAGTATACTTACTTGTGTCCATTTTCATAATTTCACTCGTTTCAAAAACAGACAAGAAGATAAAGATGAAAACAAAAATCAGCCAGGGTGTCTTCAGATTGATGATACTCGCAATGTTTTTTATTTTATTAGCGATAGTTGTGTCAGAATTTGGCTTTTCACTGCAATTGATCAGCATATTTGACGTCTATGACGTAAGAAGCGAGTACAAAATTGATGCGGCGGGCGCTGGGAGGTTAATTGCCTACTCAGTTCCTTATCTTGGAGTCATTAGCTCATTTATGCTGGGTTATGGGTATATTTATAGATTCACGCCATTTATAATGTTGGGCGCTATTTCTTTATTTTATATATTTGGATTTACAGGGCAAAAAAGCACGCTATTTTCTATCACGCTGGTACTCGGTATTATTTTCATATATAGAAAGAGTATATCCAGCATTGGCATCCGCCTAATAAATTATTCAGCTATCGCGACGATTCTCGCATTTGCCATAGACAGTTTTGCACAACAGGCGGTTCTAACAAGCATATTCACAAGACGCGTTCTTATCACACCAGGCCTATTAACGATATATTATTTTGATTTCTTTTCAAAAAACGATCCAGTTCTTCTATCACACAGCTTTTTAAGCAGTCTATCAAATTACCCTTACGATTTAAAGCCCCCTTTCCTGATTGGAAGAGAATACTTTAACAGCTCATCAATGAGCGCTAATGCCAATTTCCTGGCGGATGGTTATTCAAATTTCAGATACTTTGGGATGCTGTTGTTCTCGATATTTTTGGGATTTATTCTAAGATTTATTGAAACGTATTCCAATATTTCAGAGCGTAAAGTTGTTATCTTATGCGGGATAGCGCTTCCAGTATTCGCACTAACCAACAGCGCTCTATTTACAAGCATTCTGACCCATGGCCTAGCCTTTGGAATAATAATCACATTCATTTATGCGACAAGTCAGCAAAAAAATTAGACTAAGCAAGATTTTTCCCAACCATTAAAGAACAGTTATTTTTTGAGATCACTTTCACTGAATATCGAAAACACATAAATAGCCACCGCATATGTTGATTTGCGAGTCGTCGTCAGATTTATCTATAGAAGGAGTGAGTATATGAAAATTGCAGTCCTAACAACTGTCCATCCTGAAAATGATGTCAGAATCTATCACAAGCAGGCAATTTCAATTTCAGCGCAACACGAAGTTACCTTAATTGCCCCAAAAAAGACTAAGGAAAAGTTAAAACTAGAAAACTACATACCCCTCAAAAATTCAAAATCCAGATTTTCCAGATTAGCCATTCAAAAACAGGCTTACAATGTAGTTATTAAAATCCGCCCAGATGTAATCCATCTACATGATCCAGAATTAATATTCTTGGGCATCCTTCTAAAATTAGGCGGCTATAAAATAGTTTGGGATGTCCATGAGAGTCTTCCTGGTCAGGTCCTTAATAAAAAATGGATACCAAGACACCTCCGCCGTCCAGTTTCTATGATAGCGTCAGGGATTGAATTTCTAGCCGGGAAATTTTTTGATCGCATCATAGTTGCAACACAATCAATTGGCAAGTCTTTCCCAGCAGAAAAGACTTTTGTAATA
Source organism: Deinococcus seoulensis (assembly GCF_014648115.1). NCBI lineage: Bacteria > Thermotogati > Deinococcota > Deinococci > Deinococcales > Deinococcaceae > Deinococcus > Deinococcus seoulensis. The sequence goes on along the minus strand of NZ_BMQM01000007.1, from coordinate 26,006 downwards.
CAAAATTTTCCCATTTTAGGCGAAATGCACAGCCATGACAGCAATAGATTTAGCAGATCGACGCCCATTTTCTTTCATGGCGGCGGATTGACCGAGATAAGGGGCATTAAAGAAATAATCGAGGCTATATATATATTAAACAATGAATTCAAATATCCTGGCATTCTCCGGCTTGTTGGAAAATTTGAATCAGCTTACTTTGAGGACATATGTAGAAAATCTAGGGGATGGAAATATGTCGACTATCATGAGTGGGTTGGACGAGAAGATTTAGCAAAGCTTCTAGGCTCTGCCGATGCAGGAGTCATAACCTTTCTCCCCGCGCCCAACCACATAGATTCACAACCAAACAAAATCTTTGAATACATGTCTGCTTCATTGCCGATAATAGTATCAGACTTCCCATCATGGAAGGAATTAATAGGGTCAGACGAAGTATCCGGATTAGCAGTTGACCCAAAAGATCCATACAAAATAGCTCAAGCAATGAAGTATCTGATAGACAATCCAGAAGAATCTAAATCCATGGGAGAGCGTGGATATGAGAAGGTCGCCAACTACTTTAACTGGGGCGCCGAGTCAGAAAAGTTGAAAGATATATATTCATCACTGCAAAGGACAATCAAATGAAAATAATCACAGTGATTGGCGCTCGCCCGCAGTTCATCAAAGCATCCGCTTTTTCCAAATCAGCGAAAGTATCAGGGATCAGCGAAATTCTTGTTCACACGGGGCAGCATTACGACAAGAATATGAGCGACATCTTCTTTGATGAATTGGGAATTCCTACCCCTCAGTACCATCTGGGTATTGGTTCTGGAAGTCACGGTGCTCAGACTGGTGAAATGCTAGCCAAGATCGAAGAGGTTATCCTCAAGGAACAACCCGACTGGCTTCTCGTCTACGGAGATACGAACAGTACACTGGCAGGTGCTCTGGCCGCCTCGAAACTCCATATCAAGGTGGCTCATGTCGAGGCAGGGTTACGCTCGTTCAATAAGCGTATGCCTGAAGAAATTAACCGGATTCTGACTGATCATGTCAGCACGGCACTGTTTGTTCCCACCGAATCTGCCGTGCGTCACCTTCGGGCAGAAGGGATTCAGGGGAATGCCGTTCATCTGGTCGGGGATGTCATGTTCGATGTTTCCAGGATCATGGCAGACAGGGCCAGAAGCGTGAGTACTATTCTTGAGACTCTGGGTGTTCAGGAAAGTGAATTCGTGCTCAGTACAATTCATCGTGCAGAAAACACCGACGTTCCCTCACGTCTTTCAGCTATTGTCGGGGGACTGCGGGAAGTTGCTCAGGAGATCCCTGTTGTTTTACCTTTGCATCCCCGCACCAGAAAGATTGCGGGGGAAATGGGACTGGATTTCGGAAACATCCAGGTCATTGAACCGATTGGATACCTTGACATGATCAGGCTAGAGCAGAGTGCTGCTCTGATTGCAACGGATTCTGGCGGTGTTCAAAAAGAGGCATATTTCTATGGTATTCCCTGTGTGACCCTCAGAGATGAAACAGAGTGGACCGAGTTGATCGAGAGCGGATGGAATGCACTCACCCCGCCTGATAGCGCAGAAGCAGTGAAGAACTCCATTATGCGCCAGATGAACACTGTCGGGAAACCCGAATCGCTCTATGGCGATGGTCATGCCGCCGATAAAATACTCAAATTGATGCAGGAGTGGACTCAGTGAAACAAGTATGGATCGTCAATCATTATGCACTCCCTCCCGAGCAATCAGGCGGAACAAGGCATTATAATTTGGCCTCTTTAATGCTTGAGCATGGCATAGAGTCTACTATATTTGCATCTAACACCAATTACTCAACCGGGGAGAATTTAAGAGATATTGGATCAGATGGATACACGGAAACCAAGGAGGGCAACATCAGATTTATCTGGTTTAAAGCAAAACCGTATTCAGGTAATAGCTTCAGTCGGCTTTTCAATATGCTTGATTATTCAATCAGAGTCATCAACCCCAGGATATCAAATAGACTACCGCCTCCCGACATCATAATCGGATCTTCGCCACACTTATTTGCGGCATTAGCAGCATATCTGCTTTCAAGAAAATATAAAATTCCCTTTGCTCTTGAAGTACGTGATATATGGCCAAAATCAATGCTTTCCCTCATGGGCCTAAGTAAATTTCACCCACTTATAATCCTTCTTTCCGTAATTGAGAAATTCCTCTACGAAAGAGCCAAATTGGTCATTGGACTGTTGCAAGGAGTAGGCAATCACGCAGAAAAGGTAGTCGGCCATCCTATTCCGTGGATGTGGATTCCAAATGGAGTTACACTTGAAGATTATCCTGAAACTTCCTTCCACGTGAAGGGCGATGTTTTTAATGTGGCTTATACCGGCGCACATGGCATCCCCAATAGCCTAGATACAGCATTAGACGCTGCTCTTATCCTACAGGAAATAGGGGAGGATCGCATTCATTTCAATTTTACAGGAGATGGGGTCAACAAGAACGAACTTATCAGAATTGCCTCCGAAAAAGGCTTGAGAAATGTTAAATTTTTCAAGCCAGTCCCAAAATCCTCCATACCCTCCATACTCTCCAATGCAGATGCACTTCTCCTTCTTTTTAAACAGACAGACCTTTATCATGACGGCCTGAGTCCGAACAAGATGTTTGATTATCTGGCAGCAAGCCGTCCGGTCATCATGGCTGTCGATTCCCCTCATGATCCTATTGCGCAGGCGAATGCGGGTGTATCGATTCCTCCTGAAGATCCGCAGGCGCTGGCAGACGCGATTCTGCACCTGTCGAAATTGCCCGCGGCAGAGCGTCAGGCCATGGGTGAACGTGGACGCGCGTACGTCATGGAACACCACGACATGAAGGGACTGGCGGCGAAACTGGCCAATGCGCTCCATGTCCTGGCCGGTAAGTAGCCTTCTGATAAGGTGAGATTCATTCCCTGTCTTTCGGGGTGGAACGATACATCTCTGCGCTCCCACACGCAGACTCAACGATAAGGCGGTATGAATGACTGGGGAGATAAAACGGGATGAACTTGATCTGGCGCAGGTGTTCCGCGCGGTACGGCGGCACTGGCTGCCTGTCCTGGCTCTGACACTGCTGGTTGTCTTCGGTGTGTACTTCGCGGCGCAGCGGCAGGCCCGTGTGTACGAGGCGACAGGCAGTGTCATGGCGGCGTCCAGTGACGTGGGGAACAGCGTGGCGAACACAGGTGTGGTGGCTACGCCTCAGTTGCCCCAGGGTGCGGTGGCAGAGGTTCTGCAGAGCCGGTCAGTGGTGTTGCGGATCATCGAATTGATTCGTGAATCGGAGTTACCTGAAGCAAACCGCACGGTGATCGCTGATCAGCTTCAGTCCGAGTTGAACCGAAACGGCTTCAAGTTGGTGACGGTACGTGCACGCGTGGACGCTCAGCAGCGCGGGATTTACGAGTTGCGAGCGTTGTCCGGTACTCCTGAAGGAGCGCGCGTGCTGACGGACTCGGCGATGAAGGCGTTGCTGGAGTGGGATGCGGCGCGTGCCAAACGTGGCATCACGCTTGCCAAGCAGACCTTACAGGGTCAGGTAGACAGTCTGGACGCGCAGATCGCAGCCTTACCAACCAGTGGTGCAGAGCGTGAAGCACTGGCTGTGGCGCGTGGGCAGGCGCGCCTGAACCTGTCGCAGGTGCAGGTGCTTGAACAGGTCGCGACCGGGAACCTGGTGCTGCTGTCCGAGGCGAACACGTCGAATAGCCCAATCTCGCCCAAGCCACTGCGGAACGCGGTGCTGGCAGGCGTGCTGGCCTTGATGGGTGGTTTTGGTCTGGCAGTGCTGGTGGACGCCCTGAGTCGCCGCGTGCGGTCGTCGGCGGATCTGCTGTCATTGAACGTGCCGGTGATTGGCGAACTGCCGAAGTTACGCCGCGCGCAGCGTTCCCTGGTGGTGAACGCGGTCTCGTCGGGTGAATTGTACGAACCGACTGGGTTCATCCGGGCGAACCTGTCCGCTGTCGTGAATGAGAATGCAGGGCGGGCGTCGACGTTCGTGCTGACCAGTGCCCGGCCGGGTGAGGGGAAGAGTACGGTGGTCGTGTCGCTTGCCACCAGCTTCGCCGCTTCTGGCAAGCGTGTGTTGATCATGGACCTGGACGTGCACAGGCCCACCCAGCATGAGTACTGGAATCTGACCGGGCGTTCCTGGGTGCCGCTCAGCGGATCAGTCCAGGCAGGGCAGACGACCTTGCTGCAGGCAGTGCAGCATCCGGAGCAGGCCAGCGCTGTGGATCTGGGGAACGGGGTCTTCCTGTTACCGGCTTCGCAGGCCACGCGGCGGGAGGCCGGGTTGTTGACCACTCGTGCCTTTGCTGAGCAGATCAAGGCCTGGACGGAAGGATTCGATGTGGTGCTGCTGGACAGCGCGCCGGTACTCTCTGTGGCTGACGCTCTGGTGATCGGGCCGCAGACGGACGGTATGGTACTGGTCGTGGAGGCCAATGGCACGTCGATGGTCGAGATTCAGCGCATGTTGCAGAGCGTCAACGTGGCCTCGGTGAAGTTGCTGGGGATCGTGCTGAACAAACTCAGCCGCAATCAGGGGTACGGCTACACGTATGGGCGCTCTTACACACGTGATGAATAACGACTGGAGTGCGCAGCATTGAGATCGGAACGCCCATCTGATCCTGCGTTCAGGGAACCCGCAGTTGGGCAGCCCGGAGGGACGTCTCTCCGGGCTTCACTGTGGCGTGACTGGATGCTTGGTGCCCTGCCGGTCTTCCCGCCCGTGTCGGTAGTGAGCCTGAGTGCGTTGGGTGCCTGGAAAACCGTTCCGGCAGGGTTGACCGTACCACTTGCTGTGTTTGCAGTGACGCAGCTGGCAGCGGCGCTGTTCACGTCGCAGGTGCTGCTGTCTCTTGGGCTGGCAGCCCTCAGGACGGCGCTGGTCTGCGCGTTGGTGCTGTACGGCGCGACTCGTGGGGCGTCGCTGAACTTAAAGTGGCTGGCGGGTGGTATCTCAATGGTCTGCGTGCTGGCCCTGGTTCTACAGTCACTCACAACCGGTTGGGTAGGCGTGCAGGGTGGGTTGCGCCCACTGGAATTCCTGTTCTCCAGTTCGAACGGCATGAGTGTTCTGGGTGTGGTGCTGGTATGGCTTGCCCTGCTGCAACGGGCCTGGGGGTGGCACTGGCGGGTTCCGGTGGGTCTGCTGGGCGTAGCTATCACTGTACTGGGTGACGGCCGGATGGCCTGGGCGGCCCTGCTGATCGGACTGTTGGCTGCGTGGCGTGGCCGCCTCGCGACAGCCGTCCGGGTTCTGCTTATGGTTCCACTGCTGGTCGTGGCCGTGTGGGACGGTGCTCGCCAGCCCGTGGCGGAGTTCATGGGGCCAGTCATCAGCGGCCGTGAGGAGGTCTGGACGAACGCGGCGAACGTGGCGCGCAGCCTACCTGTCGGTGGGGCCGGACCGTATCAGTTTGGAGGGCTCGCCGCTCCCTTTTCCGATCCCTGTCAGACGCTGGAAACGTTGCAAGAGGTGATGCCCGGTTGTCCTGCGTGGCTCTCTGGACTGCAACAGCCCTGGCTGATTGCACACAACGGAGTCCTTCAGGCGCTGGTCGAGACGGGGTGGGTGGGGCTGCTGGGCTGGGCGGTGCTGTGGGGGGCTCTGTTGTGGGGTGCGTGGCGGTCTGGTTGGGCTGTGGCGCGCGCCGCCGTCGCAGGATTGCTGACCTTGAACACCCTGGATAACGTGACGTTACTTCCTTCACCCGGGTACGCAGAGGTGTTCTTCATTCTTGGAGGGGCCGCATGGGGCGTCTGGGCCTCACAGCCGGAGCAGTTGCCGGGCACCTCGCGTTCGCTGCGGCACTGGCCTGTGGGCCTGGGGAATGCGCTGCTCCTTGGGTCGGCCCTGACGGTAACGACCATCTGGGTTCCGTGGACGCTGATCACTCCGGATCGTCTGCCGCCTGTGCAGGTGGGGCAGGTGCTGCTTCCGCCGCAGTATGAACCGGATGAGGTGTATGGCCTGTACGTTCAGTTGAAGACCAGCGAGCCGGGGGTGTACGTGGCTGTCGAGCAGTGTTCAGTGCAGAATATCTGTGTCCGTATCGGAGGCGCGCGGTTCAATGGGGTCACGCTGGAGGACTGGGTGTATGCGCGGGTGAAACCTGATCATCAGGATCCTGTCGTGCGCATGCGTCTGGTGATCTCGCGTGAGGTCCGTCCAGCATCCCGGCAGGTACTGCGGGAGTGGGAGGTGACACGTGCCCGCTGACGCGCAGCGTCAGTTCAGTGCGTTACGCCTGATGGTGGGCGTGATCAGCACCGTGGGGGTCGGCTCTGTAACGGCTCACCTGCTCGGGGACATTCCCGTCCGCGCCCAGGGGACCGTCCAGGTGCAGCCGCTCGGCATCTCTCCCACCGACTGCCAGCAGGTAACGGCGCTGACCAGCGACCGGCAACCGGTGCGCGCGGCACCTGCGGGCGAGTTATGGGGGTTCGGGCGGATGGGTGGCATTACGTTACGGGCGTGCAGCGCAGGCATCCTGTCTTTCAACGTGCAGCGCCGTGAAGTCATGAATACCCCGAGCCGCTGGGAAACTTACCTGGATGGGCAGTTGATTGCGTCTGGTCAGGTGTCCGGTAGCGCTCAGGCAGAGCAGGTGACCGTCAAGGCAGCGGGACAGTTGGCACTGATCTTCAGCAATGCCTTCACTGGCCCTGACGTGGCGAATCGCCGCACACTGTACTTCGGTGACGTAACCTACCGGTCCCAACCGGCTTCGCGGTAATCACTACGATGATACGGACTCCGATTGAATGGCCTACAAAGCCGCTGGGGCCGAGCGAATGCGAGTAAGAGAGAAACGCCCCTTCGGGTGTGGAGGTGACAATCCGGTGAAGTCCCGGATTGTCAGCGAAACAGACGGCAGTCCGTGTGAAGTGAAGAGGACCGGCAGGCTCCCCACCGGTCCTCTTTACCGCTTTACCGCTGCTGTCAGGTCGCCCGATGAACTTACCGGATGCTTCCAAACTTGTTTTCAGGAATCAGGGTGTTCAGCGCGCGGCGGATGGCGTCGGCGTCATTGGCATGGGCCATTGCCTGTATCTGGTCAAGTTGTCGTTGCAGGGCGTCGTGGTCTACCTGGGCGAGGTTGGCGCTGAAGATCTCGCTGTGGGTGGTGGCGTGAGTGCCTTCGGCGGTGGTCAGGAGTTCCTCGTAGAGTTTCTCGCCGGGGCGGACGCCACTGTAGACAACCTCGACGTTGCGGGCTCCACTCAGCCGGATCACGTCGTGTGCCAGGTCGGAGATCTTGACCGGGTCTCCCATGTTCAGTACGTAGACCCGGCCGTTCTCGGCCAGTCCACCGGCCTGCAGGACCAGTCGGGCCGCTTCGGGAATGGTCATGAAATACCGGACCATTTCCGGGTGGGTCACGGTGATGGGCCCCCCGGCACGAATCTGTGCCATGAAGGTCGGGACGACGCTGCCCCGGCTGCCCAGCACGTTCCCGAACCTGACAGACACGAAGGCCTGTGTTTCGCGGGCGCGGGTGGCCCCGGCCGAGACGGACATCTCTGCGAGGCGTTTGGAGGCTCCCATGACGCTGGTGGGGTTCACGGCCTTGTCGGTCGAGACGTTCACGAGGCGGGTCACGCCGTGCTTCAGGCAGAGATCCACGACGTTGCGGGTGCCCATGACGTTGTTCAGGATTGCCTCGGAAGGTGACTGTTCCATCAGCGGAACGTGTTTATGCGCAGCTGCGTGGAAGACCACTTCCGGGTGGTACTGCTCGAACACACTTTGCAGTCTGGAGTGATCGCGCACGTCGCCGATCAGGCCGATGTGCTTGATTTCAGGCCAGTTGCGGTGGAGTTCCTGCTGGATACTGAAGATGCTGTTCTCGCCCCGGCCGAACAGCAGGATGGTGCCGGGTGAGAAGGTCGAGATCTGCCGGACGATCTCCGAGCCGATGCTGCCTCCGGCGCCCGTTACGAGGATCACGCGGCCCCTGAGGTAGTTGGCAATCTCGGCTGTGTTCAGCTGCACAGGTGGGCGGCGCAGCAGGTCCTCGAGATTCACGTCGCGGATCTGGTTGATGTTCACGTCTCCGCTGAGGATCTCGAACACGCCGGGGATGATGCGGTAACGCATCTGGGCGTCACGGGACAGATCGACGACCCGGCGAACGAACTCGCCGGATGCGGAGGGTACGGCGATCAGGATCTCCTCGGCCCGTTCACGAGCGGCGACCTGCTGTAACTGTGCGACGGTACCGAAGACTGGAAGGCCGACCAGCCGCTGCTGCACTTTGCTGGGCTCGTCATCGAGAAACCCGATGGGAGTGAGTCCCGCTTCGGGGTGACGCTGCATCTCGCGGGCAATCAGAATGCCGGCTTCGCCCGCACCGATAATAAGGACCCGGCGTTGCTCGGTCGCAGTCTGGCGGGCGGCGGCCTCACTGACGAGGCGGGCGGCCAGACGGGTGGCGCCCATCAGCAGGAAGCCCAGCAGGCCGGCCAGCAGGGGGACGCTGCGTGGCAGTTGCAGCCAAGTCTGGAAGACGAACCCACTGGCAAACATGATCAGGGTGGTCAGTGCGCTGGCGTAGGCCAGACGTTGGAGGTCCAGGACTCCCACACGTTGCCACATCTGGCGGGCCAGCTTGTACCGCCACGACACGCCAGCCATCACCAGCCCGCTGAGCAGCAGGTAACCGAACACGCTGAGCGGAATGCCGTCTGCGATCAGTGAGGGTTTACGAAATGCATAGGCCAGCAGGCCGGCGCTGATCCAGAGCAGCAGGTCAATCAGGTATTTGCGCAGGAACGCTGTGACCATCATGCCTTCTGGGCCCGGAGCATGACCTCGTCGACCACGTCGGCCATGCGCTGCATGTCGTCGGGGCTGAGGGTCGGGTGCACCAGGAACATCAAGGATGTGTCTCCGAGTTCCTGGGCAACAGGCAGACGTTCCTGTGGGCCGTATCCTGCGTCCGTGAAGGCTTTCTCCAGGTAGATTTCCGAGCAGGAACCGCTGAAGCAGGGAACGCCCTGTGCGGTGACGGCATTCATGATGCGGTCACGGTTCCAGCCGGGGGCCAGTTGTTCCGGGCGCACGAACACGTAGTACTTGTAGTAGGCGTGGTGCACTTCGGTGTCGTCCGGAAGGGTCAGGCGCAGCGCGGCGTGGCGGGAGAAGCGCTCGTTGAGCACCTGCGCGTTGGCGCGGCGACGCTCAATCCAGGCGGGCAGTTTGCGGAGTTGAAGGCGGCCGATGGCGGCCTGAATCTCCAGCATGCGCCAGTTCGTACCGAAGGACTCGTGCAGCCAGCGAAAGCCGGGGGGGTGTTCAGTGTTGTAGACGGCGTCGTAGCTTTTGCCGTGATCCTTGAACGCCCAGGCTTTCTTCCAGGTATCGGTGTCGTGCAGGGCCAACAGGCCGCCCTCGCCGCCGGTGGTCATGATCTTGTCCTGACAGAAGGAGAAGGCGGCGGCGTGCCCAATGCTGCCGACAGGCCGGCCTTTGTAGAAAGCTCCGTGAGCCTGGGCGCAGTCCTCGATGACGACCAGGTTGTGTTCGGCGGCCAGGGCCATGATGGGATCCATATCGCAGGGCCAGCCGGCCAGGTGCACGGCGATGATGGCGCGGGTGCGGGGTGTGATCAACGGACGGATGGTCTCGGCCGTGACGTTCTGCGTCACGGGATCGATGTCGGCGATGACGGGAACGCAGCCACGCATGACGGCGGCGCTGGCCGAGGCGATGAAGGTGCGACTGGTCGTGATGACCTCGGCGCCGTCTCCTATGTCGAAAGCGTACAGGGCCAGTTCGAGCGCCAGCGTGCCGTTGTGCAGCGCAATGGTGTGCGGCACTCCCAGGTAACTGGCGTACTCGCGTTCGAATTCACGCGCCTGTGTTCCAGTCCAGTAGTTCACGCGACCCGACTGCAGTACGTCCGTGGTGGCCTGGATTTCATCCGGTTCAAAGACAGGCCATCCGGCGAATGCTGGGGTTACCTGCGGGGAAAGCACCTGCTTCATGATGACAGGATACGGCAAGAGCGGCGGTCGGCAGGCAAACTTTTCATCCAGTCCAGCTCATTTTATATGACTTCAGGTCATCTAAGGGGGTGCAGGGTCATCGGAAGACAGCGGAACGCTCCCTCCACCGTCCCGAGCAGCCCTGGCCCTCACCGAATTGAGCGGTGAGGACAGACCCGTCAACTGGATTGGACTGAATTGGATCACACTGCATCCCCAGGGCCGTCACCGGCCCCGCATCGGGCGTGCCGGAATACCCACAGCAGTCACACCTCCGGGTAGCGCGCCCGTGATGACAGCCCCGGCGCCCAGTTGTGCCCAGGGGCCAACAGTCACCCCTGGGATGAAACTGCATCCCACCCCCGCGAACACGCCGGTTTCCAGGTGAACGTTTCCGGCCAATCGGCAGCCCGGAGCGACATGCACGTAATCATCCAGACGGCAGTCATGATCGATGCCCGCAAGCGTGTTCACGATTACATGTGTGCCGATCCGCACGCCAGGTTGCAGCACGGCCCCTGCCATGACAACGCTCCCCGGCCCGACCACGACGTCCGGCGCAACCCAGGCCGCCGGATGAATCAGGGTGGCCCACTGCACCTGACGGAACTGCGCGGCCAGACGCTCGCGCACGGCGTTGCTTCCGATGGCAATGACAGCCCAGGTATCCACTGAGTCAGGAATGTCCCGCACGGAACCGGATACCGGGTGGCCCAGCAGGAGAGCGGGATTGGCAGGCTGATCGTCGAAGATACCGGCAATGCGGTAGCCGGCCGCCTGGGCCAGAGCCACGATCACGCGGGCGTGACCGCCCGCACCGATGACATGCAGGTCTGGTGTCGCCTTGGCCGGTTCAGGTATCACGGGCACTGCCCTGGAAGCGACTCATTGTTGCCTCTCCCTGCGCGCTGATGCCGTCGCGTTTCAGGACTTTCTGGAGGGTCATTGCAATAATCTGCAGATCGAGTTTCAGGGTGCGGTGCTCGACGTACCAGACATCCAGTTCAAATTTCTGCTCCCAGGAGATGGCGTTCCGGCCGTTGACCTGTGCCCAGCCAGTCAGGCCGGGTTTCACGTCGTGACGGCGGCCCTGCCGGGCACTATACAGAGGCAAATACTCCATCAGCAGTGGGCGCGGGCCGACCAGACTCATGTCTCCGCGCAGGACGTTCAACAGGCCCGGCAGTTCATCCAGGCTGGTTGAGCGCAGGAACCGACCAAAGCGGGTCAGCCGCTGAGCATCGGGGAGAAGTTGCCCGTCCGAACCGCGTTGATCGCTCATGCTGCGGAACTTGTACATCACGAAGGGCCGTCCGTGTCGTCCTGGACGCTGCTGTCGGAACAGGACCGGGCTGCCCAGTTTCCAGCGAATCAATGCGGCCAGTGCCACCATCGGCAACCCCAGGATGAGCAACCCGACCGCCGCGCACAGGGTATCCAGGCACCGTTTGAATATGAGGGAATTCAGGAACATGACTGCCATTGTTCCAGAAGTGCTGCGCTTCATCAGGGAACCTGCGTGGCACATCCGTCACGTTCAGCCCTGAATGCCGCGCCACTGCCTTACAGTAGGCTCATGAAAGCCATTATTCCTGCTGCTGGTCTGGGTACGCGTCTCCGTCCCCTGACGTATACACGTCCCAAGCCTGTGCTGCGGGTGGCGGGGCAGCCGATTATCGGGCATGCCATCGAGACGCTCCGCGCGGCGGGTATCTCGGAGATCGGTGTGGTGGTGTCGGATATCACGCGGGTGGAGATTCAGCATGCCATCCAGGAAATTTCGGGTGTGCAGGTCACGCTGATCAATCAGCATGAGCAGCTGGGGCTGGGGCACGCGGTGCTGGTGGCGCGCGAGTGGGTGGGTGAGGATGATTTCTGCGTGTACCTGGGGGACAACCTGTTCGAGTTCGGGGCGAAACCGTTCGTGGACCGGTTCCTGGCGGAGCGTCCGGCGGCGTTGATTGCGCTGGTGGAGGTGGAGGACCCGACGGCGTTCGGGGTGGCGCAGATGGACGGGACACGCATCACGCGCCTGGTGGAGAAGCCGAAAGTTCCGCCGAGTAATCTGGCCGTGGCGGGTCTGTACTGTTTCACGCCGCAGATTTTCTCGGTGCTGGACGGCATGGCGCCGTCTGCGCGGGGTGAGTATGAGATCACGGACGGCATTCAGGGGCTGATCGAGCGGGGCGCGGACGTGACGGGCCAACCGGTGATGGGCTGGTGGAAGGACACGGGTCGCCCGGCGGACCTGCTGGACGCCAACCGCCTGCTGCTGGAGCGGATCGTACTGGACGTGCAGGGCACGGTGGAGGATTCGCGGATCACGGGCCGGGTGGTGATTCCGGTGTCGGCGCGGGTAACGCGCAGCAAGATCGTGGGGCCGGTGATGCTGGGTGAGGGCGTGATCATCGAGGACGCGTACATCGGGCCGTTTACCAGCATCGGGCAGGGCAGCGTGGTGCGGGGCGCCGAGGTGGAGCACAGCGTGATCGACGCCGAGGCGCAGATCGAGAACCTGAGTAAGAGGTTGCAGGACTGCCTGATCGGTGTGCGGGCGCAGGTGCGGGGTGGGCGGACGGTGCCGCGCACGCACAAGCTGACCATCAGTGACGCGAGCGTGGTCGAACTGGCCTGAACTGATCTGAACTGGCCGGGTCTGGGCCGGTCTGGGCTGGCCTGATCTGCGCAGGGCACTCCGGGTGTGGCGGCCGGGGCACTTTGGGTGTGGCGGCAGGGTTCTGTCAGCCCGGCGGGCCTATCATGTGGGTATGACGGATTCACCTCGTATTCACCTGGGTTCCCTGCTGCGTTCCTCCACCGAGGACGCGCACGTGGAAGGCAACCTTGATCACCTCCAGTACGAGCAGGGCCGCGCGCAGCACACGCTGCGTTTCGCGGAGCCCGCGCCGTTCGAGGTGGATGTCAACGCTCTGGGCAGCAATGAGATGTACCTGCAGGGCACGTTCGAGCCGGTGCTGGTCATGGAGTGCGCCCGCTGCCTGCGGGAAGTGCATGTGCCGCTGGAGATCACGCTGGGCACGCTGCTGCGGTACGACCCGTCGGTGGACGCACCGTTCCTGGAGGAGGCCGAGACGGGCGAGGAGATGCTGGTGTTCGGCGATCCGGACCTGGACCTGAGTGCCTACCTCGCGGAGACGACGCTGCTGGGCGCGCCGCTGAGCGTGCTGCACGACGAGGCCTGCCGGGGCCTGTGTCAGGTGTGCGGGCACGACCTGAACGAGGGGCCGTGCGAGCACATGGCGCAGGTGCCGGTCGAGGAGATCGACGACGACCTGGGAACGCCGGTGGGGTCGCTGCACGCCAAGCAGAATCCGTTCGCGTCCCTGGCGGACCTGAAGCTGCCGGAGGAGTGAGGTGAGCGCGCCGGAACTGACGCATTTCCGTGACGGGTTGCCGCGCATGGTGGACGTGACCGGTAAGGTCGCCACGTCGCGCGAGGCGAGTGCCGAGGCGTGGGTGCGCCTGCCGCCGGAGGCCCGCGCGGCGCTGGAGGCTGGCACGAATCCCAAGGGTGACCCGCTGATCGTGGCGCGGCTGGCCGGACTGGCGGGCAGTAAACGCACGGCGGACCTGGTGACGCTGTGCCACCCGATTCCGGTGACGGGCGCGGACGTGCAGGTGACGCTGGAGGAGGCGGGCGTGCGGGTACGGGCGACCGTCCGGACGACCGCGCCGACCGGGGTGGAGATGGAGGCCCTGACGGCCGTGACGGTCGCGGCGCTGAACGTGTATGACATGCTCAAGGCGGCCAGCAAGGCCATCGAGATCACGGGCGTGCGCCTGCTGAGCAAGTCGGGCGGCAAGAGCGGCGATTTCGTGGCGCCGGACCGGGTGAGCTGAGGCGGGGGGACTGCCGGCCGGGCCGCAGGAAGGTCCGGGAACCCGGCGGGGCTGTTCAACGTAAAGGGAACGTATGGGCGCAGAACGTCACAATCCAGCTTCGGCCGACGCGCACCGGGCGTGGCTGGACCTGCTGCACCAGGAGGCCGACGGCACCCTGGACGCGGCCGGTCAGGGCGTGCTGGCGCGCCTGGAGAACGATCCGTCCGGCCCGCCGGTCAGGGCGTGGCGGCGGCAACTGGCGCGCGGCGTGACGCTGGTGCAGTCCCTGCCGCCCCCGGTGCTGCCGGTCAGTGTGGCGGCGCTGGTGGTCAGTGAGATTCAGGGGAGCGTGTGGCTGGCCGCGCCTGCACCGGACCTGCCTGCCTCGGTGGCGCAGGCCGTGGCGACCGGCGTCAGTCTGAACCGGCGCCTGACTCCTCCCCCGCTGCCGGCAGGGATGAGCGTGGCGGCGGCCGTGGGGCGGGACGTGTCGCTTCGGTCGGCGCTGGCGCCGGTGCCGCCCCTGCCGGTCAGTGTGGCGGCGCTGGTGGCGGGCGAGGTGAGCAGTTCCGTGCGTCTCGGCAGCGTGCCTCCCCGGCCTGTCCCGGACGGCGCGGGGAGCATGGCGGCGCAGCTGGCCGCCCGGATTGCCCGTGAGGCTGCGTCCGGCGGCCCACAGAGCATCCAGACCGGGGCGGGGGCAAGTGCGCCTCTCCCCTTCCCTGCCGCCCACCCTGGCGCGCAGAGCGTCGGCAGCGCGACCTCATTGGGTGCAACCTCCGGGGCAACCGCATTGGGGGCCGTCGCGTCTGGGTCCGCCGCATCTGGGTCCGCCGCGTTGCGGCCCGAGCCGTTCAACCCGCCGGACCGGCCGCTGCGGCACAATCCGGCCCCGCTGTTCATGGTGGTGTCGCTGATGGTCGCCCTGACCCTGATGGGCGTGACCAGCGTCTGGCCGAACCTCGCGGCGGGCGCGGTGGTCGCGCAGGCACTGCTGGCGCAGGTGTCGCCGGTGGCGGTGGCGGGACTGGCGCTGCTGCTGGTCACGAGCGCGCTGGTCAGCTGGCGGCCCGGCCCGCTCACGCAGCGGCTGGGCGCCGGGGCATTCACGCTGAGTGCCGCGCTGACCCTGCCGGCCCTGTACGGGGTGGTCAGCCACGGCAATGTGACCTTCGGTCAGGACCTGCAGGTCAGTGGACCGGTACGCGGGAACGTGATCAACGTGGGTGGCAGCGTGTACCTGCGGCCCGGCGCGCAGGTGCAGGGTGAGGTGATCGCGCTGCTGGGCGACGTGCACCGTGACGCCGGCGCGCAGGTCAGTGGGCGCGTGAACGCCCTGCTGGGGCACGCGCCGGACGACCGGGCCGCACTGCAGACGGGCGCGCCGCAGGGGCTGGCCGCCGTGACGGCCGCCGCGTTCCGTCCGGTGCTGGGGTGGCTGGGCAGCGCGGCGTGGCCGCAGGTGTTCGTGACCCTGACCGGCGGGGCGCTGCTGCTGCTGTTCGTGTCGGGGTTGGCGCCGATGCTGGCGCGGCGGCAGCGGCACGCGCCGGTCCGGACGCTGGCGCTGGGCGTGCTGGCCCTCGCGGCGCTGCTGGGACCGGCCTGCGGGCTGACCCTGGCGGGCCTGCTGGGACCGGCCCTGATCGCGCTGGCACTGACGGCGCTGCTGATCGCGCTGGGCCTGAGCGTCAGCGCGTACGACGTGGGCCGCGCCCTGGCGCTGCGGGTGCGACTGCCGGTGCCGGACGCGGTGGGCGCCCTGATCGGCCTGAGCGCTGTGGCAGCCACCCTGAGTGCGCCGCCACTGGCCTTCGCCCTCGCGCTGGTGGGCGGAGCGTGGGGCGCAGGGACCCTGCTCCTGACCCGTGGACGACCGGAACTGCTGGAAGTGGCGCAGGCCGCCTGATCAGGGCTGCCGTGCGGGGCAGGACGACAGAACCGGAGCTCAGTGAGGCTCCGGTTCCTGTCGTGCGGCATTGGCACTGAACGTCAGTTCAGGATGCGTTTGAGGTGCAGGTAGATCTCGTACCAGTCCTGCTTGTCGCGGGGGCGTTTACCGCGCAGTTCGATGCGGGACAGCGTGCGGACCCAGTCGGGCGTGATCTGCGGTCCCAGGGTTGGGTCGGCGACCAGGTCGGCGAGGCCCTTGGGCAGGGCGCCCTCGGTGGACGCGCCGTAGAATTCGACGCCCTCGAGCAGGTCGTGAACGGTGATGGCGTACGCGCCGGCCAGGGTCTGGAGGGTTTCCAGGCTGGGGTTGGTGCGGCCACGTTCAAGGTCGCTGAGGTACGGGACGCTGATCCCGGCGATCTCGGCGACGTCCTTGAGCCGCAGCCCGCGTTCGCTGCGCAGTTCGCGGAGTCTTTCGTGCAGTTTCATTGTTCACCTCCTTGGCTGCGGCGTGGCCTCACGCCGGGGGTCGGGCACGGGTGGGTGCCGACTCGGGGGCGCGTGCCGCCTGGGGCTGTGTATCCGGTCACGGGCGGGGTTTGCCTGTGGGCAGAATGGGGCAGCCTTGGTTGGAGTGTAACACCGCCCGTCGGTACGGTCAATACAGAATACGCGGCACAGCTTCTTGCCTCCCCTGATGCGTTCCTGCTACAATCTGCCAAGATCGTAATCAGACCAAGGATTCGTCCCCAGCAGAACACCTGTTCGAACGGCTCCCAGCGCACCTAACAGTCCCCACCGCTTCACGGCCCCACCGACCTCGCCGCCCACCGGGCGGGAAGGAGTGCCCTCCCATGCGCTCACTGGACACCATCACCGAAAGCATCCGCCTGGGTCACGCCCACCCCACCACGCTGCTGAACACCTTCATCGAACTGGAAAACGAGGGCGGATTGGTCGCCGTGCGCCGCATGGAACGGCAGTTACAGCAGGGCGTACGCGCCATGCGTGAACGCGGGCACCCGCACAGCGACCTCGCGCAGAAATGGCTGAACTCCGCACGCGCCTACCTGATCACCCGCGCCGAACGCCGGCAGGCCAGCTGACCCACCCAGAAGGCACAAGAAGGCCCCCGGCGTGAACGGCACCGGGGGCCTTTCACGTTGCTGTCAGTCCAGGCTGTAGATCTCGCCGTACTTGCGGTGCAGGTACGCCACGTACGGGTCGGCGCTCAGGGCCTGCCCGGTGGCCTGCACGGTCAGTTCGGCGGGCGTCAGGCTGCGCCCGTGCTGGTGCACATGCTCGACCAGCCAGGCGCGCAGCGGGCCGTACTCGGCGGCGGCCACCCCCTGCGCCACGGCCGGGTCGCGCTGCGCGGCCTCCAGCAGTTGCACGCTCAGCAGGTTCCCCAGCGTGTACGTCGGGAAGTACCCGATCAGCCCGGCCGACCAGTGAATGTCCTGCAACACGCCGCGCGCGTCGTCCGGCGGGGTCAGGCCCAGGTACGCCTGCATCTTCTCGTTCCAGGCGTCCGGCAGGTCCCGCACGGCCAGACTGCCTTCCAGCAGTGCCAGTTCCAGCTCGAAGCGCAGCATCACGTGGAAGTTGTACGTGACCTCGTCGGCCTCCACGCGGATCAGGCTGGGGTTCACGCGGTTCACGGCGCGGTACAGGGCGCCGGCGTCCAGACCTTCGGTCACGGCGGGCGCGGCCTGCTGCAACTGCGGGAAGTACCGCTCCCAGAACGGGAGGCTGCGGGCCAGCAGGTTCTCGAACATCCGCGACTGGCTCTCGTGCACGCCCAGGCTCGCCCCGGCCGACACCGGCGTGCGCGCCCAGCGTTCACTCACGCCCCGCTCGTACATGGCGTGCCCGGTCTCGTGCCAGGTACCGAACAGGCAGGCAGGCCAGTACGGCTCCACGCGGGTCGTGATGCGGATGTCGCTGCGGCTGAAGTTCGACTGGAACGGGTGTGCGCTCTCGTCCTGCCGCGCGAAACTGCCCTGCAGGCCGAACGCCTCGCCTGCCACGCGCCACGCGAAGTCCTTCTGAGCCTGCGGGGGGAACGGGCGGGTCAGGACACTGTAGTCGGCGGCGTCCCCGGCCGCGCGGATTCGCTCCAGCAGCGGCAGCGTGCGGTCGCGCAGGTCCGCGAACACCGCCCGCACCTGCGAGGCGCGCATGCCCGGCTCGTAATCGTCGATCAGGGCGTCGTAGGGATGCTCGTCGAACCCCACCAGGTCCGCCTGGCGGCGCGCGAGGTCCATCATGCGTTCCAGGTGCGGCGCGAACGTCCCGAAATCACTGTGGCGGCGGGCCTCGATCCAGGCGTGGTGCGCCTCGTTCTGCGCGCGGGTCTGCTCCTCGACGAACGCGGTGGGCAGGCGGGTGGCCCTGGCGTGATCGCGGCGGGCCACGCGCACCACGGCGCGGTCCGTGTCGTCCTGTGCCTGCGCGGCCGTCAGCAGGTCGCCCGTATCTGGTGCGGTGAACAGTTCGTGCGACAGGCCCGCCAGGGTCGCCAGTTGCTGCCCGCGTACCGGGGCGGCCTCCTCGGGCATGAAGGTCTCCTGCTCCCAGGAGAGCAGGCTGGCGGCGGCGTTCAGGTCGCTGACCTGACCCAGGCGGCGCCGGAGCGCCTGCATGGTCGGGTGGACCGGCGGAGTGAGGGGCGCATCGGTGGCCGTCTGGTCAGGCGTGGTCATGACCTCCAGGGTACCGCTGCCCGGCACGCCTAGGCCATCTGGCGGAGCAGCCGGGCGCCGCTGCTACTGCCAGCGCTCGCGGGCCTCGGCGGTCTCACCCAGCAGCAGGGGCCGCACCTCGCCCAGCAGGTAGAGGCTGCCGCACACCAGCGCCAGCGGCGCCTGCCGGGCCGCCAGTGCGTCCAGGGCCGCCGCCGGGGAGTCCGTCACCGTGACCGGCAGCCCCGCGAACAGGGGCGCCAGTGCCTGCGGATCGGCCGCCCGTGGGCTCAGGGCCGCGCGGGTCAGGATCACCTCGGACGCGCAGGAGCGCAGTGCCGCCGCCACCCCGCTGATGTCCTTGTCGCCCGCCGCGCCGAACACCAGCGGCAGCGGCCCGACACCCAGCTCTCTCAGTGCGGCGGCCAGTGCCAGTGCGCCGTCCGGGTTGTGCGCGCCGTCCAGCAGCACCCGCCCACCCTGCCAGGGAATGGCCTCCAGCCGCCCCGGCCACTGCGCGGCGGCCGCCCCGCGCGTCACGGCCTCTGCGGGCAGGCCCAGCCGCAGGGCCGCCAGGGCCGCCAGGGTCGCGTTACGGGCCCCATGCAGCCCCAGCAGCGGTGTGTGCAGGGTCAGGGGGCCAGCGGGGCCGCGCAACGTCACCTGCGCCCCCTGCCAGCCGCGCAGCTCCGTGCCGGTCAGGTGATCGTCCAGCGCCCACAGGTCCGCGCCCCGCGCCGCAAAGATGGCCTGCACCTGCGGCGCGACACCCACCACCGCCGGACGGCCCGCCCGCAGAATCCCGGCCTTCTCCCCTGCAATGGCCTCCAGCGTGTCCCCCAGGAACTCCGTGTGGTCCAGCGCCACGTTCGTCACGACACTCAGCTCCGGGTCCAGCGCGTTCGTGGAATCCAGGCGGCCGCCCAGCCCCACCTCCATCACGGCCACCTGCACGCCCGCCTCTGCAAACAGCAGGGCACCCAGCGCCGTCACGATCTCGAAGAACGACGCCCCGACCACCTCGGCCTCCGGGCGCACGCGGGCCAGCGCCGCCGCGACCACCCCTTCCGGCAGTTCCTGCCCGCCTACCACGAACCGTTCCGTGAACCGCGTCAGGTGCGGACTGGTGAACAGGCCCGCCCGCACCCCCCCCGCGCGCAGCATGGCGGCCAGCGTGGCGGCCGTGGACCCCTTGCCGTTCGTGCCGCCCACCAGCACCGTCCGGAACGCCCGCTGCGGGTCACCCAGCCGCGCCAGCAGCGCCCGCACCCGCCCCAGGCCCGGATGCACCCCGAACCGCTGCCGGGCGAACAGCCACTCCAGTTCCGCCTGCCACGCCTGAACCCTCACGTCTGCACTGCCGTCACGTCCTGCACTCATCCGCCCAGCATAGGCCGCGCACCCCGTCACGGCAGCGGGGAGGCGTGCAGGCCCGTGGCACCTGAACCCCTCCCCACCGGCCCCGCCGCCTTATACGGACTCCGATTAAATGGCTTATAAAGCCGTTCAATCCGAACGGATGCGAGTGGGAGCTGGGCGTGTTCCGGACGTGGAGTTGGCAACCCGGCGGCCTCCCGGGTTGTCAACGAAACAAACGGAATCCGTATTAGCCCTGGGGCGCGAAGTACGCTTCGAGTGTCGGCACGATCTGCTTCTTGCGGCTGATCCGCGCGCCCAGGTCCGCGACCGGCCCGTCCACACTCACGCCGAACGCGCCACTCAGCACCTGCGCTTCCGCGTCACCCAGCACCAGCGTGCGGTTCGTCTCGTTCAGGATATCCACAACGCTCAGCAGCACGCCCGCCAGTCCGTCGGCGGCCTTCACGTCCGCCATGGCGGCCAGCAGCTCGGCCTGACGACCGAACACGTACGCCGGGTTCGTCGTCTCGATCACACCGATCCCCCACTGCTGCGGCGCGGCCACATCACCGAACGGGAACACCTTGTAATCCATGCGCAGCAGCGCCTCGGCCGGCGTGTCACCCAGGTCGCTCTTGGCGGCGAACATGGCCAGGGCGTAGGCCTCCACGTCCTCGATGCCCGCCACTGGCGCCAGGAACGCCACCGCGTCACGGTCCTCCTGGGTGGTCGTCGGGCTGCGGAAGTGCAGCGTGTCGCTCAGAACCGCGCTCAGCATCAACCGGGCGTCCAGCGGCTCCACGCTCAGGCCCGCCTCACGGTGCAGTTTCAGCAGGATCGTCCCGGTGCAGCCCACCGGCTCGAAGCGCAGGTAGGGCGGCTGCGCGGTGCTCAGGTCACCCAGCTTGTGGTGATCCACGACGCGCGTCACGTTCAACTCCGCGAGGTTCGGCGCGGACTGCGCACTCTCGTTGTGATCCACCAGCGCCACCGCCGCGCCCGCCTCCAGCGCCGGCAATAGCGCAGGGGCGTCCACGCCCGCTTCACGCAGCACGAACGCCGTCTCGAAATTCAGTTCGCCCAGACGGAACGCCTGCGCGTCCACTCCCTGACGGGCAAGCAGGCGCGCGTACACCAGCGCGGCCGTGATGGCATCGGTATCCGGGTTCAGGTGACCAAAAACAGCAAGCATACCCTCAGTCTACCCGCTCACCGGCACGGCACACCCCGCACCCGACTGCACAGCCAGCGCCGCACCCGACAGGAAAAACCCCCGCACGCGGCGGGGGCTTCTCAGGTGAATCCCTGACGGGATTCAGGTCAGGCTTTAGAAGTTGACCTTGTAGTTGATCTTGAAGACGGAGCCGTTCTGGGGCTTGGGAGCGCCGTCCAGGCTGAGGGTACCGTAGCCGTAGCCGAAGCTCAGGTCGTAGTAGTTACCTTCCACGTACACCAGGCTCTGGCTGACGGTGCGGCCGTGGTTCTGGTTGTCGTAGTCGCCGGCCGTGTCCTCACCCTCGGCAGCGGTGGCTGCGGCGTAAGGAACGTAGATGCGGTTCTTGCCCTGGTAACCGGCGTAGTACACGGCCAGTTTGGTGTTGGGGAGCAGGAACTCGTTGAGCTTCACGCCGACGCGGTAGGTCACGTCGTTGGCGGTCCACTGGGTGGCGCCACTGGCGTTCGCCGTGCCGAAGGTCTTGCTGTAGGCCTTGACGTAGCCTTCGAGGCTGGGCTTGAAGACGGTGTTCAGGGTGTCGGTCTTGACATCCAGCGTGCCGTTCAGGGTGGTGGTGTTCTGAGCGGTGTCGGCTGCAGCGTAGGTGCTGTTGGTCACGCCGCCGTCGACGTTGATGTTGGCGATACCCAGCTTGGTGTTGTACTTGGCGGTGGCGTACAGCACGTTGTTGCTGTAGCCGAGGGTCGTGCCACGGTAGCGGGCAGCGTAGCCGAAGGTCAGGTCGAGGTCCTTGACCAGGGCGTCGGCGGCCTTGCCGTCGTGCTTGATCTCGGCGCCGTATTCGCTGTAGCAGGTGCTGCCGCAGGTGTTGGAATCCAGTTCGGTGGTGTTCAGACCGAACTCGTTGGTGCCGGCCGAGGTGCTCTTGGCGAACAGGCCGCCGTCGCTGTTCTGACGGACACCGGCACCGTTGGACACGTTGCGGTAGAAGCCACCGACGCTGAAGCCCAGGCCGGGGGTGACGTCTCCACGCACGGCGTAACGGGCGCTGTCCTGGCCACCGAAGTCAGCGGCGAGGGGGGAAGTTTTACCGGTCAGCATCTCGTAGTAGCCGCCGCGCACGGTGACGAAGTTGAACAGGCTGACCTTGCCGGCCACGCCACGGTCCACGACGGCCGTTTCGTCATTGTTCGTGTTCAGGGGGCTGTTGCCGTAGGCGACGCTGTTGTCCACGTACCCGCCGACGGACACGGGGCCCAGGCTGGCCTTGGCCTTCACGCCGAAGCCGGTGCGGCCAGCGCCGTACGGAGCGGTGCTGTTGGTGGCCTTGGGAGCGGCCTCCATGATGCCGGCTTCGGCGTTATAGCCAGCGCTGACGCTGCGGTAGTTCAGGGTGTAGACCTTGACGGGGCCGAGGCTGCCGCTGGTCTTGGCGTAGAAGGCGCTCTGGGTTTTCGTGTCACCGTTCAGCGGATCGATGGTGCTGGTCGCGTACTCGCTTTCCAGCTGCCAGCCAGCGACCTGACCGCGCAGGTCGGCGCCGTAGGCGGTGACATCCTGGGTAGCCTGGTTCCCGCCGAACGCGTCAGCGGCTTCCTGCAGAACGTGGACACCGGCTTTCAGGGTGCCGATGGGGGTGATGGTGGCGCGCACACCACGGTAGTACAGGTTGTCGCCGTTGGCGCCGCCCTTGCTGCCGTACACAGTGTTGATCATGGGCTTGAACGCACCGATCAGGGGCAGGGTGCTGCCGTCGATCTCGACGTTGAAGCCGTCGCCGCGGCCCACGGCGTCGTTGTCACCGATGTAGTCAGCGAACTTGAACTTCAGGTTCTTGCCGAAGGTGACCGTGACGGGCGCGTTGCCGACGGTGAAGTTGGCGGTCGCGCTCTTGAAGTAGAAGTACAGGGGCTTGTAGGTGTTGCCGTCGTAGGTGGTGGATCCACCCAGGTAATCGCCGGTGGGTTCACCGTCAGCATCGACGATAGGCATCATGGCGCCACTGGGCAGACCGGCACGAACGCCGAAGGTCACGTCGACCTTGTTGACGTTCAGGTTACCGGCGCTCTTGACGTAAGAACCGTTGGCCTGGCTGGTCACGGTATCCAGCTTGCCACTGGTGCCGAAGGTAATGCCGAAGCTGATGCTGGTGCTGCCTTCCGCAGTCACGGCCTTGTTGGGCAGGTTGCCGGCGCTGGAGAAGCCGTAGTAGTTGTCTGCCGTGGCGTCGACGATCTCGATCGCGTCGCCGGAGAAGTCGGTGTAGTCGACAGCGGTGTCGCTCGTGTCGGCGTCGCCGTCGTCACCGGTGCTGAAGATGGTGCCGGGCAGCAGACGGTCGACGTCCATGTCGCGGGTCGCGCGGCCCACGAAGTACGTGGCGGACAGGGTGGGGGTGATGTTGAAGGCGTACTTCTCGAGCTGCGCGACGCGGTTGTCGAGGCTGGTGACTTTCGTCTCGACGACGCCGACGCGGCCGGCGAGGTTGTCGTAGTCGGCGCGGGCGACAAGGTCGGCCTGGGCGGCTTCGACGGCGCTGACGCGGTCCTGGAGGTTCAGGATGTCCTGGTTCAGGAGGACGGTCAGGTCGTTCAGGGCGGCGATGGAGCTGGCGTTGTCGTCGACGTCGGCACGCAGGGTGTCGTAGTCGTCGGCGCGGGCGGTCAGTTCGTCGATCTGGCTGGTCAGGCCGGCGAGGGCTTCGGGGTCGCCGTTGGCCAGCGCGAGCTGCTCGACGCGGTCTTCGAGGCGGGCGAAGTCGTCGCGGCTGACAGCGTTCTCTTCGAGGTCGCTGACGCGCACGCCCAGGGCGGCGAGGTCGGCGGCGAGTTCCTGAATCGCGTTCTGCAGCGCGGTCAGGGTTTCGGGGTCGATTTCACCGACCACGACGTCGCCGGTCTTCACCTGGTCGAGCAGGCGGGCGATGATGACGGCCGCTTCGTAGCGGGTCAGGTTCTGGGTGCCGCGGAAGGTGCCGTCGGGGTAACCCAGGATGATGCCGGTGCTGACCAGCTTGTCGATGGCGTCCTTGGCCCAGTGACCGGCGGGAACGTCGGTCAGTGCGGGCACCTGGGGCGCGCTGGCAGGAGCCGCGGTCTGTGCGGCTGCAACGCCAAAGGACAGCGCAGCGGTGAGAACGAGCAGGCTTTTCTTCATATGAACCCCCAAAAGGTCGTCGCGCGTCGGAGTCACGTCCGGCTCTGAAGTTGACGTTGGGGCGAGTTGCCGGGTTTCCTCTCCCGGAGTGGTTCGCCGTCCTGTGTCCCTCTCGCGCAACCTGACGCTCGTTTCCTGTCGGATGAGAACTGTCAGATCAGGCGGATGATACAAGCATGAAAGAGACCGGGTCAAGCCTGAGAGCCTCATAAAATGCCCTTGTTACGCGACATTGCCTATTTCTGACGAAGGTATGAAGGTCACCGGTCACCCTGAACCGCCGCGCGGACCCCCCGAATCCTGTAAGAAGACTGTCAGGGTTCAGGGCGTGCCAGCGCGGTCCGGTGGGCGGCAGGTCACTCAGATGGCGGGGTCGGGCGTGGCGCTTCTTCCGGTATCAATGGCCTGCTGGAACCAGGCCGGAATCTGGCCTTTGAAGTAACGTTCCGCCCATTCCGAGGCCCACACGTGGTACTCACCTCTTTCAATGGCGGCGCGGGCGCGCTCGACCAGTCGGTGCAGGTACCGCAGGTTATGCAGCGACAGCATGCGGGGCGCCAGCATCTCCTCTGCCTTCACCAGATGCGCGAGATAGGCGCGTGTGTAGTTGCGGCAGGCGTAACAGTCGCAGTCGGCGTCCATGGGGACCAGCTCGCGGCGGGGCGCACTGGAATTCATGTTCAGTCGCCCATCGTCAGTCAGGGCGTACCCGAAGCGGCCCGTGCGGGTGGGGTACACGCAGTCGAACATGTCCACACCCAGCGCGATTCCCGCCACCAGGTCCTCCGGGTGGCCCACACCCATCAGGTAGCGCGGCTTGTGCTCGGGCAGGTGGGCGGCCGTGAAGGCCACCGCCGGGTACATCTGGTCCTTCGGTTCGCCGACGGCCAGTCCCCCGATGGCAAAGCCCGGCGTGTCGTACGGCAGTGTTAACGCCAGGCTCTGGCGGCGCAGGTCTTCATGGACGCCTCCCTGCACGATCGCGAACAGCGCCTGATGATCGTTCGTTTTGGCGCTCAGGCTGCGGCCCAGCCAGCGTTCCGTGCGTTCCAGGCTCCGCTGGATGTACTCCCGCTCGGCCGGGTAGGGGGGGCACTCGTCGAACGCCATGATGATGTCCGCCCCCAGTGCCTGCTGCACCTCGATGCTGCGTTCAGGTGTCAACTTGACCAGACTGCCGTCCAGGTGACTCTTGAAGGTCACACCCTCCTCGGTGATCTTGCGCATGTGCCCCAGGCTCATCACCTGGAAACCGCCTGAGTCGGTCAGGAAGGGGCCAGGGTAGGCCGTGAAGCCCGGCAGGCCCCCGTGCGCCTCCACGAGGGCCTCACCGGGCCGCAGCATCAGGTGATAGGTGTTGCCCAGGATCATCTGCGACCCGATCTCCAGCAGTTCCTGCGGACTGACGCCTTTCACGGTGCCCTGCGTGCCGACCGGCATGAACATGGGTGTGGTAACCGTGCCGCGCGGCGTGTGCAGTTGGGCCACGCGCGCGCGCCCGTCACGGTATTGAACGTCGAACTCGAACATACCGGGCATTCTGCCTGATCCACCGGGGGCAGAACGTCCACACAGACCCATCTGTCCCTTCGATTCAACTGGATGCACCACCTGGCAGCCGTCGTCCGGCCCGGCCCTGGATATCGGGAACACAACAAGAAACCCCCAGCACCGGTAAGGGTGTGGGGGGGGTTGTGGAGCGGGAGACGAGATTCGAACTCGCGACATCTACCTTGGCAAGGTAGTGCTCTACCAGCTGAGCTACTCCCGCGTGACGCTGCCCGTAGGCAGCGGTGCGTATAAGAAAAACCCCCGCGCTGACCGACTTTTCCGGGACCCTGCGGTCCGAGTATCATTG